>DASTOI010000309.1:0-9756 GCA_035762585.1 Myxococcota bacterium | reverse complement strand
CGCCGAGCAGCGGCGCGAGCGCGACCGACTGCAGTGAGAGCCTCCCGTCGAGCTCGTCGTTCGCGACGCGCAGCGACGCGGTGAACGGCGCGGTCGCGCCGTCCGCGAGCAGGCCTCGGCCGGTGGCCTCCCACTCGCCGTCGCCCACGAGCGGCGAGCAACGGAACGAGATCTGGTCGACCTCGAGCACGCGCCGCGGCGCGGCTGCGCTCGTGAGGGAGAGCGCGAGACGTTCGCCATCCACGGGCGGGATCGGACACGGTCGGACGCGGAGCTTGTCCGCCGCGAGGGTCAGCGCCGAGACCGCGCGCGAGAACGGATCCGGTTGGCCGGCGGGCCCCGGCTCGCGGCTGGGCTCCGGGACGGACAGCTCGATCCCCGCGAAGTGAAGCGCGCGCAGCTCGAGCCGTCCGAGGATCAACAGGATGGGGTCGATCCGCGCGCTCAGCTCCTCGACCGCGAGCGACGCACCGCCGGGAAGCGGGTCTGCGCGCAGGTCGTGCGCGGAGAGATGAAGCCACGGCAAGTCGTCGGTGAGGCTCACGTTCACGTCGCCCAGGCGAACTGGGGCCTGGAGCAACGCGGAGAGGCGGGCTTCCGCTTCGGCGCGGAGGCGCTCAGGAGCGATTTGCGACGCCGCGAAGAACCCGCCGAGCGCTGCGGCGCCGAAGACGCACACCCCGAGCAGGAAAATCAAGATGGCGCGACGCAAACGGCCCCCAAAGCACGGCCACATTAGCCGCGACCCGAGATGGGGTCGGAGGCCGAGCGAGACCCACTCGATCTCGGCCCTTTCCGCGCTCGACCCCGCAGCGGTTCTCGTATCGAACCCTGCTCGAGATCGAAGGACGCGCTGTCGATCCGATCGATTCGTGTCGTCCGTCACCGCCGCGACGCGAGCTCACCTCGGGATCGGGCAGCCGCGGGGACGGGGCGGAGAGCCGCGAAACCAGCGCTCTTTCGGGAGCTCGTCGGACCTCGGCGAGATCGGCCAAGCCGCGATTCCTGCTCAAGAAATTCCGTAGCGCTTCCGAAAGCACCAGTCAGCCAAGAGCCGGCCGCGCTGCGGTTGGTGAGAGCGGACGAAGCGCGCGCCCGGGGGCCGACGCGACGCAGCGCCCGCAACGGCAGCGGAGAGAGACACGGTGGAAGCAGAAGACCAGAACGAGTTTCAGCCGAACCGAGTGCGCGAGATTCGCGAGAACCGCCTGATGACTCAGGCGCAGCTCGCGCGGAAGGCGAAGGTGGCGCTGCGGACCATCCACAGTGTCGAGAAGGGCATGAACTGCCGCATGGACACGAAGCGCAAGATCCTGCTCGCGCTCGGCATGCGCTTCGAGGACAAGGAGTTCGTGTTCCCGTCGCTGCACCGGCGCGGCCTCGAGAATCTGCCGCCGATGCCGCCGGAGACGGGCAACGGCAACGGATCGTTCTCGCACTAAGCAAGCGAAGCGCGCAGCGAGGCGGAGTCTTCGGAGCCGAGCGAAGTCGAACAGTGGCCTCCGCGTACGCTGGACCCTCGACGTGCGGTGATCGGGCATCCTGGGTCGGTCTCCTAGCAAAGCGAGCAGCGCGGCCGCGCTGCCCGCACCACGAAGGCCGGGCCCAGCCCGGCCTTTTGTGTTTCGAGCGCGGCGTGTGAGCGGGTTACCATCGGCGCGGCATGATCCGCTTCGGCGCGTGGTGAAGCGGAGCGAGCGAGCTCGAGTCGCGTCCGCCCGCGCGCCCAACAACTGACCCGAGGTGCCGGCCATTCCCGACCGGAGCGCAGAGCGCGGCGCCCTGATCGCCGACATCGCGGGCATCGCCTCGCGCTCGCACGATCTGCGCGAGACGCTCGACAACGTCGTCGACCTCGTCGCGAAGCGACTCGACGCCGACGTGTGCTCGGTCTACCTGACGAGCCCGGATCGCTCGGCGCTGACGCTCTCCGCGACGATGGGCCTCGACAAGTCTTCCGTCGGCCAAGTGCGGCTCGCGACGGGCGAGGGTCTCGTCGGCCACGTCGCCGCGCGCGGCGAGCCCGAGGCCTTCTCACAGGCGCAGCGCCATCCTGCCTATCGCTACTTCCCCGAGACGCGCGAAGAGCAGTTCGCGTCGCTGGCCGCCGCGCCGCTGAAGGTTCGCGGCCTCTCCGGGCAGGGCTTCACGATCGGCGTGCTGGTCGTGCAGACGCGCGAAGAGCGCCACTTCGGCGAAGCCGACGTCGACCTGCTCGAGACCTGTGCGCAGCTGATCGCGCCGGTCGTGATGAACGCGCAGCTGCTCTCGGTGGTCGCGGGCGGCGAGGAGCGGCGTTCGCGCCTGATCGAAGAGATCGGGCGCGAGGGCGCGCCGCGCGTGCCCGCGAGCCGCCCAGAACGCAACGCGATGCTGAAGGGCATTCCGACCTCGCGCGGCATCGCGATCGGCCCGGTCTACTTCTTGGGCGACGCCGTCGATCTCGAGCACGTCGACTACTCGCCGAGCAAGGACCCCGAGCAGGAGAAGCGCGATCTCCAGAACGCGCTCGCCGAGGCGCGCCGCGAGCTGCAGGACCTGCGCGAGGACGTCACGCAGCGTTTCGGTCCCGACTTCGCCGCGGTCTTCCACACGCACATCCAGATGCTCGAAGACAAGGGCTTCGTCCAGAAGCTCGACAAGGAGATCGCGCGCACCGGGAACGCGCTCGAGTCGCTGAAGCGCGTGCTCGCCGAGTACGCGCGCACGTTCGGCGCGATCGACGATCCATACTTCCGCGAGCGCGGCGTCGACATCCAGGACGTCGGGCAGCGCGTGGTCGCGCGCCTGCTCGGCGTGCGCCATCACGATCAACAGCTGACCGACGGCGCGATCGTCGTGGCGTCGGCGCTGCTGCCCGCGCACTTCGCAACGCTCGACGTCGAGAAGGTCGCCGCGGTCGTGTCCGAGCACGGCGGACCGACCTCGCACGGCGCGATCTTCGCGCGCGCGCTCGAGATTCCGGCCGTCACGGGTGTTACGGGAATCCTCACCGCCGCGCGCGCCGGCGAGATCGCGGTCGTCGACGGTGACGCCGGTCGCGTGACGCTCTCGCCCGACGACGCGGTCCGCAGCACCTACTCGAAGGCACAGGAGCGCGCGCTGGTTGCGGTCGAGCATCTCGACGCGCTCGCCGAGCGGCCCGCGGAGACGCGCGATGGGCACCGCGTGCGCCTCACCGCCAACGCGGGCCTGCTCTCGGATCTGCGCCTCGTCGAGCGCCACGGCGCCGAGGGCATCGGGCTGTTCCGCACCGAGCTGCTCGCGCTCGTGCACCGCGGCTTCCCGGCCGAGGAGGAGCAGGAGAAGCTCTACGAGCAGGTCGCCGGCGCGATGAAGCCGCGGCCCGTGACGATTCGCACGCTCGACCTCGGCGGCGACAAGGCTATCCCGCAGCTCGGCATCGAGCTCGAGGCGAACCCGCAGCTCGGTTGGCGCTCGATCCGCCTCTCGCTCTCGCATCTCGACGCATTCCGCGCGCAGCTGCGCGCCGTGCTGCGCGCGAGCGCGCACGGCAACGTTCGGCTGTTGATCCCGATGGTCTCGTCGGTCGACGAGATTCGGCGCGTGCGCGAGCTCGTGCAGCAGACCAAGCGCGAGCTCGCGATCGCCGGCATCGCGTTCGATCCGAATCTGCCGGTCGGCATGATGATCGAGGTGCCGGCGGCCGCGGTGATCGCCGACGTGTTCGCGCGCGAGTGCGACTTCTTCTCGATCGGCACGAACGACCTCACGCAGTACACGCTCGCCGTCGATCGCGGCAACGAGCGCGTCGCGCATCTCTACGACCCCCTTCACCCCGCGGTGCTCGCGCTGATCGACCGCAGCGTGCGCGCCGCACGCAAGGCCGGCATCGGGATCTCGCTGTGCGGCGAGATGGCGAGCAACCCGCTCGCGGTGCCGATCCTCGTCGGCCTCGGGCTCGAGGAGCTCTCGGGCGTCGCGAGCGCGGTGCCGCTCGTGAAGGAGATCGTGCGCGCGCTCGACAGCGCGTCGGCCGCGGAGGACGCGCGCCGCGCGCTCGAAGCCGCGACGGTGGGCGAGGTCCGCGCGATCGCCGCGGCGCGGCTCGCCGAAGCGGGCCTGCTCGAGCACCCGGATCTCGGCGAGTTCCTGCGCGGCGCGGTGCAAGGCACGAACGGGAACAACGGCGCGCGCACGCAATGAATGCGCGCATGCGCCGAGCCTCGGAGGCCGTGAAGCCGAAGCAGCGCTTGCGCTCACTCCTCCAGCAGGTCGACCACCAGCGCCGAGTGATCGCTGCCGCGCAGCGGGACGACGTGCGCGGCGGCCGCGAGCACGCCGCTGCCGAGCGCGTGATCGATCCGTAACAAGCGCGGCGAGCCCGACCACGGGCCCCAGGTGCGCGCCGGGCGCGCGCCGCGGCGCGCGGCGCACTCGCTCGCGAGATCGGCGAGACGCGCGGCGAGCACGCGGTAGGCGGGCCAGAGCGGCGTCGCGTTGAAGTCGCCGCACACGACGCGCGGCGCTCGCGGGCTCGCGTCGAGGTAAGGCAGCAGCGCGGCGAGCTGCGCGCGCCGCCGCGCGAACGCGCGCCACTGCGGGAACGAGTGCGGCGCTTGGATGTGCAGGTTCAAGAGCTCGAGCGGCGCGGCCAGCTCGGGCCAATCCGCCGGCGCGAGCCGCGCGATGCGCGCGTCGCGGCACGGCAACGCGAGCCGCTGATTCCCGATCGGGCGGCGCGCGGCGATGCCCATGCCGTCGTGGTCGCGCACGCTCGCGCCGGGCTCGAGCTTGCCATGCGGAAGCACGCGCGCGATCGCGCTCGCCTGGCGCGCGCCCAACTCTTGGAGGCAAGCGATGTCGACCGCGAGCGCATCGAGCAGCGCCGCGAGCGCGTCCGGCTCGGCGCGCTCATGGAACAAGTTCGCGGTAATCAGGCGGATCGCGCCCACGGGCTTCGCGATCATGCGCGCTTCAGCCAGCTCTCGGCTTCGCGGTCCAAGCGATGCAGCTCCTCGCTGAGGCGCGCGCGCGCAAAGGCGAGCGCCGCGGCGTCCGCACTTCTCGGAATTTCGAGCGCGCTTCCGTAGACGACTCGCACGCGCGCGAAAGGCAGCGGCACGAGCGCGCGGTCCCAGCTGCGCAGGCGGCGCGCGGGCGCGGCCGCGATGCCGACCGGGATCAGCGGCGCGCCGGTCGCAGCGGCGAGCGCGAGGACGCCGGGCTTCGCTTCGAACGCGGGGCCGCGTGGGCCGTCGGGCAGCACGCCGCCGCTCTCGCCGGCGCGCACGCGGCGGATCATCTCGCGGAGCAGCGCGCTGCCGCCGCGCGAGCTCGAGCCGCGCGGCGAGCGCGCGAAGCCCAAATGGCGCAGCACGCCGTCGGCGCGCTCGCCGTCGCGCGAGAGGCTGAGCGGCACCCACAGCCCGCGGTCGCGATGCGCGTACGCAGCGACGAGCAATCCGCGATGCCATGTCACGAGCACGAACGGCTCGCGCGCGGGCATTGGCCCGGCGATCGCGAGCCGCCAGCTCCCGCCGAGCGCGCGGATCGCGAGTGCCGCGAGCGCGCCGAACGCGCTCATCCGGCGGCCGCGATCGTCGCGACGCCCGCGACGGTGAGCGCGGCGCCGGCCAGCCGCTGCGCGCTCGGCCGCTCGCCGAGAAAGCGCGTCGCGATCGCGACCGCGAACAGCACCGAGAGCTGCCGCACGGCGACGACGTAGCTCGCGGGCGCGGTCTGCATCACGTGCAGGATCAGCCCGTAGCCGACCAGACCCGCGCACACCGAGAGTGCGATGCGCCCGAGATCGTCGCGCGCCGCGCCCGCGATCGCGCGCGCGCCGATCGCGCCGAGAGCGAGCGGCAGCCGCACGGCGACGGCCGCGAGCGTCAGCAGCGCGTACCAGGCGAGCGGCCGCGGCAACGCGCCGCTCCACGCGCCGGCGTGCAGCTGCGTCATCGCGAGCTTGTCGGCGAACGAGTACGCGACGGTCGTGCCCAGCGTGAGCCACGCGTAGACGAGCTCGGGGGCGAACAGCCGCCCGAGCGAGAGCTGCTCGCCATAGACGAGCCACACGCCGGCCATCACGATCGCGATCCCGAGCGCCCCGAGCGGCGTCACCACCTCGCCGAGCGGGATCGCGAGCAGCGGCAGCAGCGCCGGCGTCGAGCGGATGATCGGGTAGACGCGCGTCAGGTCGGCGCGCGCATAGGCGAGCGTCATCCAGTAGCCGTAGAGGCCGTGCGCGAGGCCCGTCGCCGCGAGCAGCGCCCAGATCTCACCGGGAAGCTCTGCGACCGGGAAGAAGAACAGCGCGGTCGCCGCGAGCGGAACCTCGACGAGCTGCTGCGCCGTGCCGAACGCCAGCGGGCTACGCGCGCCTTTGATCGCGGCGCTCCAGATCGCATGCAGCAGCGCGCTGAGGAGGACCAGCGCGAGCTCGATGGCGTTCACGGCCGCGCATTATATGAATGGGACCGGGGCAGTCCGCCCGGCACGCGAGCCGTGTTCCGCCTAGCGACCGCCGCGCGACCGCGTCATGTTCCGGCCCCTTCGCGTCGGAGACTCTCGCTCATGAGCGCAGCAACGGTCGGCGGCCCCACGCGCTCATCGCTCGCGCGTACGCTCGCGAACTATGTCGCGCTGACGAAGCCGCGCATCCTGCCGCTCGTGTTGTTCACCGCGCTCCCCGTGTTCGGGATGGCAGGCTGGCCGCCGCTCGCGCAGTGCGTTGCGATTCTCGTCGGCATCTCGTGCGCGGCCGCGGCGGCGAACGCGCTGAACATGTACGTCGAGCGCGATCGCGACGCGCTGATGGAGCGAACGCGCTCGCGGCCGCTGCCGACCGCCGAGATCGCGCCGCGCTCAGCGCTCCTGTTCGGGCTCGCGCTCTCGGTGATCGCGACCGCGGTGCTGCAGCTATTCGCGGGATGGGCCGCGGCCGCGCTCGGCGTCGCATCCATTCTCTTCTACGTGTTCGTCTACACGATCTGGCTGAAGCCGCGCACGCCGTACAACGCGGTGATCGGCGGCGCCGCCGGCGCGGTCGCGCCGCTGATCGCCGACGCGGCGGTGAACGGCAGCATCGGCTGGCCCGGGCTGCTCTTGTTCTCGATCGTGTTCTTCTGGCAGCCGCCGCACGTTTGGGCGATCGCGCTCTATCGCAAGAGCGATTACGCCGCGGCGGGCATCCCGATGATGCCGGCGGTGGTCGGCGACGAGAAGACGCGCTGGCGGATGCTCTGGTACACGCTCGGGCTGCTGCCGGTGACGTTCCTGCCGGCGCCGCTGGGCCTGCTCGGCCCGATCTACTTCGCCGCGGCGCTCGCGCTCGGCGCCTGGTTCACCTGGACCTGCATCCGCCTGATCCGCGAGCGCAGCGACGCCGCGGCGCAGCGCGTGTTCCGCGTCTCGCTCGTCTACCTCGCGCTGCTCTACCTCGCGATGCTCGTCGATCTGCTCGCGCCGAAGCTGGTCGCCTGAACGGCGCCGGGCGGTGGATCTCTCGTTTCTGCCGCCGGTCAATGCCGCGCTGAACGCGACGGCGACGGTGCTGCTGCTGCGCGGCCGTGCGCTGATTCGCCGCGGGCGCATCGACGCGCACCGGCGCACGATGCTGAGCGCGTTCGGCGTCTCGAGCGTGTTCCTCGCGTCGTATCTCGCGCACAAGATCTCGCGCTCGTTCGAGAACACGACCTTCCACGCGACCGGAGCCGCGAAGGCCGCGTATCTCGCGCTGCTCGCGAGCCACGTGCTGCTCGCGATGTCGGTGCCCGTTCTGGCGCTCGTGCTGATTCGCTTCGGCCTGCGCGGCGAGATCGCGCGCCATCGCCGCCTCGCGCGCATCGCGTGGCCGATTTGGCTCTACGTCTCGATCACCGGCGTCGTGATCTATCTGCTGCTGTACCCGCTGAACCCGGCGCCGCGTTGATTTGCCACACCGTTCGCGGGCGCGAGTGAGCGCCGGCAAAGCGTCTGAAGTCCGCGTTTCTCCCGCGATTTCCGCGCTGGGTTCCCTTGAAAAACCGGGAACCTCCGCTCAAACTGCGCGACTTCTCGGCGGGCGCGCCGCTGTGACCTGAATCAGTCCGCCGCGCGCGCGAGCCCTCGAGAGCCCGCGTGCAAGGATGATCATGAACTCGACTCGCCTCGTTGCCGCTCTCTTCGCAGCGGCGCTGCTCGGGGTCTCGTCGCTCGCGTTCGCGCAGGCCGCCGAGCCCAACCTCGCGCATGGCCAGAAGCTGTTCTCGCTGTGCCAGCAGTGTCACGGCGACGCCGGCGAGGGGAACCAGTCGGTCGGCGCGCCTGCGATCGCCGGCATGCCGAGCTGGTACGTGAAGGAGCAGCTGCGCAAGTTCTCGGTCGGCCTGCGCGGGAAGCACTTCGACGACCTCGAAGGCATGCGCATGCGCCCGATGTCGCTGTGGCTGGTCGCATCGCGCCACGCGGCGGATCACCTGAACGGCGCGACGCCCGATCCGAGCCAGGTCGATCCGAACATCGTCGACGTCGCGGCCTACGTGGAGACGCTGCCGGCGACGACACCGCCGGCGACCGTCAGCGGAGACGTCGCGAACGGCGAGGCTAGCTACGCGCTGTGCGGCTCGTGTCACGGGCTGAAAGGCGAGGGCAGCGAGCCACAGAGCGCGCCGCCGCTCGCGGGCCAGAGCGATTGGTACGTGCTGCGCTCGCTCGAGAAATACAAGGCGATGACGCGCGGCTACGACGGCCCGAACGATCCGTTCGGCGCCACGATGGCCGGCATGTCGAACGTGCTCGCCGACGATCAGGCGATGCGAGACGTCGTCGCGTACATCGCGACGCTGAAGAAGTAGGAGAGCGCGCGATGGGGAAGCAGCGGCCGGCGGAAGAAGTCGTTTCGGGCGCGTTCTGGCTGACGCTGGCCGGGCTCGCGGCCTGGATCGCGGCGGCCTTCTACATCATTTTGAACTGAGGTCCGCGCGATGGACATCTTCAACTTCACGAAGCTCCCCGCGCTCTCGAGCTTCGCCGGCTCGATCGACGACATCATCGGCTGGGTGACGGTGCTGGTCGGCTTCTGGTTCATCGTCACCGAGTTCGTGCTGTTCTACTTCGTGCTGAAGTACCGCAAGCAGAACGCGCCGAAGGCCGCTTACATCACCGGCGAGGAGCCGGAGCTGAAGCGCTGGATCTCGCGCCCGCACAACATCGTGCTGCTGTTCGACGTGATCATCGTCGTGATCGGCGTCAGCGTGTGGGTCGACGTGAAGATGCAGCTGCCGCCCGAGCCGCTCCCGCACGTGCGCGTCGTCGCGCAGCAGTGGGCGTGGAGCTTCGTGCACCCCGGCCCCGACATGCAGCTCGACACCGCCGACGACATCAAGACGGTCGACGATCTGCACATCCAGTCCAATCAGCAATACGTCTGGGAGCTCGAGTCGCGCGACGTGCTGCACAGCTTCTCGATCCCGGCGATGCGCTTGAAGCAAGACGCCGTGCCCGGCCGCGTGATCAAGGGCTGGTTCGATGCGAACGCGGTCGGCGTCTACGAGATCCAGTGCGCGGAGATCTGCGGCATCGGGCACGGCCTGATGCCCGCGAAGATCCACGTCGAGGACGCCGCGGCGCACGTGGCCTGGATGAAGTCGCACGCACCTGCCGCGCAGATCGCCGCGAACTAGAGGGCGAAGGAACCATCATGGCCCACGCAGTCGAGCACGCTCCCGGCCACGACGAACACGGCCATCACGAGCAGACCTTCTGGTCGAAGTACGTCTTCTCCACCGATCACAAGATGATCGCCATGCA
>DASTOI010000308.1:0-4714 GCA_035762585.1 Myxococcota bacterium | reverse complement strand
GCTGCAAGCGAAGAAGATCGCGGCGGCGTAGTGAGTCCAGACGAACGCGCGCACCATGGGAGAGGGGCGGCCGCGCAAGAGCAACGCCAGCGCCGTGATGCCGAACGTCAGCGAGGCGAGCGCGCGCGGCCAATACTGCCGGTAGCTCGGTGCCGCGATCACCGCAGATCGCAACTGTCCGTCGCGCTCGAGCTCGACGGAGATCGGCGTCCTCGGAGGAGCGAGCGCGAATGCCGACGCGACCTCGACCGGCCCCGCCCCGGCGAGGTCGCGGCCGGCTACGGAGATCAAGCGTTCGCCGACCGCGACACCGATTCCCTCGAAGCCCGAGAGCAAGCCCGCGACGCGCGGGTGCCCGCGCGCGGCTTCTGGCCGGTCGACGAGCAGCGGGGGATAGGGCGTTCCGCGCGCGACGTCCTGCACGAACAGCGCCAAGCAAGCCAGCCAGATCGCCAGGAACGACGTCAGGAGCACGCGATCTGCCAGCTCGAGGCGACCCAGGCGGCCTCCCCTCCATGGCCCCGAGCAACGCTTGCCAGCGAGCCGACGCGTCGCTGTTAGGTCCGAAGCCGGTCGGCTTCCCCTTCGGCGAACTCACGTCCGCGAGCTCGGGCCGTGTCGACGCCAAGCTACCGCCGCTCACCTCATTCCAGCACCTCGCTCGCGATCGACGCAGCGTTCGGCGCGCGGCTCCTCGGGTCGAGCGCGCTCGCGCGGCCGAAGGGCCTGGACCCGCTGCGGCGCACCGGGTCGCGCGAGATAGACTGCGCCCGCTCGCGCCGGTAGCTCAGCTGGATAGAGCACCAGGCTTCGAACCTGGGGGTCGGGGGTTCGAGCCCCTCCCGGCGCGCCACCCAAGTCGCGGCGTTTGCGCGATCGAGTTCTTCGCCGGACGCGCACCGGCGCCGTCGTGGGCGATGCGTGTCCTACCGACTATCGCCGCGTCCTACCGCGCCGCGCAGCGGCAAGGCAGGCGAGGCCGACGCCCAGCAGCGCGTGCATCGAGGGCTCGGGCACGATGAACGGCGTGACGTCGGCGAAGGTGTCGCCCCAACGGATCTCGTCGATCGCGCCGGGCACGTGACCCGCGCCGGAGAAGGTGAATCCCGTGAACGCTCCGTGGTGCGTGATCGCGAGGTCCGACGCGGCGACGGAGACCGAAGCGTCCGGCACGAGCGGCTCGACGCTGCTGGTCGGGTCGAAGAAGACCGCGACCGCGTCCGCACCGTCGGCGCTGAACGAGTACCTCATCACGACGAGGTGGGTCCCGCCGTTCTGGAGCGCGAGCGTCGGCAGGTCGAGGCCGCCGCCCGCGACCGCAACGGTCGTCGTGCCGCTCGCGGTCGAGACGATGAGCGAGAGCTCGTTGATCCCGGCGAAGTGGTTCACGATCAATGCGACGGTGCGCGTGCTGTCGCCGATCGCGCCGTTCCAGAGCTCGTGCCCACGGAAGCCGAACTGCGTGGGATCGTCGGTGCCCTGCGTGCCGAAGTCGATCAGGAAGCTCTCGTAAACCGTTCTGTCTTCGCGTCCGGCGCCGAGGCCTCCTGCGATCTCGCGGCCGGTCCGCCCGAAGGAGCAGCAAGCGAATTGGATCGTCTCCTGCTGCACTCCGCCGACGCCCGGTGCGAACATCGGATAAGCGAGCGAAGGGAGCGCCTTCACGGCTTGTGAGTCTCCCCCGCTCTGGATCCAGGCGCCGCCGTAGAACGCCGTCGGCCCGATCGTCGGGTCCTGACCGCCCAGCAGGTTCGTGCCCGCATTCTCGTCTCCCAGCGCGTATTGACCCTCCGAGGGCACGGCGACGTCGCCGAACTCGAAGGGTTCGTACGCGAGCAGCGCCGCCGACGCGGCGTCGGCGAAGCCCAGCCCGAGGCTGGCGACCGCAACGAAGAACAGGCCCTGCCGGCGAGTGGCGTTCAACATTTCTCGTCTCCTGGTTGTCGGCGGAGCCGGCGCGGGCGCCGCCTTTTGCGCGTGGATGTGGCCGCGGGAGACAAGAGGTGTCAGCGCACTTCGCAGTGCGGCGTTCCGCCCTGGAACGTGATGTCGGTCACGAGCTCGAGCCCTTCCGGCGCGCCGCGTCGACTCGGCGCAGGGCGCCTAACAACTTTTCCCGCCGGCCGTGTCGTGCGTCGTAGCGGCTCCCACTCGCCCGGCGGTGTGCCGGCCGCGGCAGCGGAAGAAGCTCGGCTCTCGTTCGTCGTCCGACCCCGTTAGCGTTGGCGCCGCTCGAAGAGCCGGATCGCGACGAGGCCAGGAGGCGCAGTGCCGAAGATCACGTTGTACGGGTACCGCGAGGTGCCCTACACCGAAAAGTGCCGGCGCGCGCTGGTGCTGAAGAAGCTCGAGTTCGAGCTGGTGGAGCCGGCGGGTCCGGAGGACGTTCGTCGCTTCAGCCCGGAGACGGGGCTGCTGCCCGTAATGACCGTCGACGGCGAGCTCGTCTCGGACTCGACGAACATCTTGCTGCGACTCGAACGGATCCAGCCCGAGCCGCCGCTCGTCTCGTCGGACCCGACGACCGCCGCGCTGCAGCGACAGCTCGAGGACTGGGCCGACGAATCGTTCCTCTTCTACTACCGAGAGTGGCTGCGCGTCGCGAGCGAAGGCCCGCGAGCGCCGGCGCCGGCTTCCCGACCGTCGCTGTGGGCCCGGCTCGCGGGGCGGCTGCGCGCGGCGCCCGCGCCGGCCGCCGTCATCACACCGAACGAACCGCTCCGCGGACTCGAAGACCGACTCGACGATCTCGTCAACTTCCTCGGCCAGCGCCCGTTCTTCTACTCGGACCGCGTGAGCATGGCGGACCTCACGATCTACGGAATGCTCGTCGCGCTGGCGCGTGACGTGGTTCCGGGGTCTGCCGCGCGCGTCGCGCAGCGCTCGCAGCTCGGCGCTTTCATGCGACGTGTCGAAGAGCAAACCGGAGGCTGACGCCCGTGCAGCGCGTCTTCTGCATCGGCCTGAACAAGACCGGCACGAGCTCGCTGAACGCGTGCTTCGAGATCCTCGGGCTCGGGCCGCGCGCTCCGCGGCCGGATCCAGCGCGCAAGCGCGCAACGCGGGCGCTCTTCGAGCGCGGTGATTACGAGCCCGCGCTGGCATTGGCCGCGCGGTTTCGTGCGTTCGAGGATCGCCCGTTCAACGTCTGGGAGATGTACCGGCGCCTCGACGAACGCTTTCCCGGGAGCTTCTTCATCCTGACGGTTCGCGAGCCCGAGGCATGGTGGAAGTCGGTCGACCACTGGATCCACGTGACGAAGCCGCACCTGCGCGAGCGCTACGTGCAGCACCTGCGCGCGGCCGACGACTCGAAGGACTCGATGCTGCGCGGCTACCTCCGATACAACCAGGAAGTGCGCGACTACTTCGCCGGCCGCGAAGACTTCCTCGCATTCGATCCGACCGCGGGGCTCGGCTGGGGGCCGCTCTGCGAGTTCCTGCGCGTCCCCGTTCCGAGCGTGCCGTTTCCGCAGCGCAACCGGCAGAGCTATGACGCTGGCGACCGCGAGCGACGGCGAAAGGGGCCGCTGCGAAAGGCTTGGCGGCGGCTGCGAGAGAGAGTCGCCGCGCTCACGCGATGAGGGCGTACATGACCGCCGCTCTTTCACCGCCGCCGAAGATCGCTCTCTACGGCGCACGCCGGGTGCCGTACACGGAGAAATGCCGGAGGGCGCTTCTCTTGAAGCGGCTCGAGTTCGAGCTGCACGAGCCGTCGTCCGCCGAAGACGTTCGGCGCTGGAGCCCTGTGACGGGTCTCTTGCCGGTGATGACCGTCGACGGCGAGCTGATCTCGGATTCGACCCACATCCTGCTTCGCCTCGATCGCATTCGGCCGGAGCCGCCGCTCGTCTCGCCGGAGCCGATGACCGCGACGCAGCAGCGCCACCTCGAGGACTGGGCCGACGAATCCTTTCTCTGGTACTACCAGCAGTGGCTGCGCATCGCGGGCCCGACGGCTCCGGCGCCCGCCGCCAAGGCGCAGCCGCTGCGCCACCTCGGCCGCTGGCGGCGCACGCCGAAAGCCGACGCGCCCGCGGCAAGCGCGCTGCTGCAGGAGCTCGGAGCGCGCATGAACGACTTGGTCAACCTATTAGGGGCGCGTCCGTTCTTTCACTCGGACCGAATCAGCATGGCCGACCTGACCGTGTACGGGATGCTCTCCGCCTTCGCCGGCGATGCGATCGTCGGCGCTGCCGCGCTGCTCGAGAGCCGGCCTGCGCTGCTCGGTTTCATGCGGCGAGTCGAGGAGCAAACCCGCGGCTGAGGGCGTGGGAGCGGTCTCGCTCAGGCGAGCAGGCGCTGCTTGAAAAACGCCAAGATCTCGTCGCGCGCCTGCCGCGTCGGCTCGCCTTCGCGATCGATCAGGTGCGCGGTCACGACGCTGTGCGGGTTCTTCATGATCGCGTCGGGGTTCGCGGCGGAGTCGGGCAGCACGCGGCCGACGAAGCGATCGCCGAGCGCGGCCTGATAAGCCGCGAAGCGCTCGGCCTTGCAGAACGAGTCGCCGGCGAAGCGGTAGGCGAGCACGGTCAGGTCTTCCTTCTCCATGCGCGCTCTCACCTCGGCGAGCTCGTGCGGCGCGATGTGCATGCCGCCGGCCTGGAACATCGGCAGCGAGGGCTGCGAGAGCACCGGCGCGCGCACCGCCGGCTCGAGCATCATCGAGAGCGCGAAGTTGCCCGTGAAGCACATGCCGATCGCGCCGACGCCG
>DASTOI010000307.1:0-2152 GCA_035762585.1 Myxococcota bacterium | reverse complement strand
TAGAGCCCGGTGATCGGTACGGGGAAATTCATGGCGAGGCCTTTCGAGTTCTCAGGGCGCCGTGCAACGCCGCCGCCGCCCATCCTACTACGAGCGGCGCCGGCGCTGCGGATAGACTTCCGCGCCCGGAGGACTTCGATGCTTCGCGCCCATCTCTCTCCGTACTTGCTTTCGGCCGTGCTCGCGCTCGGGCTCGCGACGGCGCTCGCAGCGCCCGCGCTCGCGCAGGAATCCACCGCCGCCGCACTGCCGTTGATCGAGGACGAGCTCGCGGAGCTGCGCGCGCCGGTTCTGGTTCCCGAGCCGACACCGGAGGCCGTGCGGTACCACCGCAGCGGCCATTGGATCTGGGCGGCGAGCAACGCGCTCGGCATCGCGGTGCCCGCGCTGATCCTGTGGAGCGGCGCCGCGGTGGCGCTGCGTTCGCGCGTCGAGCGCATCGCGCGCGTCTGGCCGCTCGCCGCGGCGCTCTTCATCGCCGGCTACTTCGCGCTCGATTGGCTGCTGACCCTGCCGTTCGCTTATTACGCCGGCTTCGTGCGGCAGCACGCCTACGGCATGTCGAATCAGAGCCTCGGCCAGTGGCTGGGCGACAGCGCGATCGGGCTCGGCGTGAACATCGTGATCGCCACGCTGTTCTTCTGGGTTCCACTGCTGCTGATTCGCCGGCTGCCGCGCACGTGGTGGCTCGCGACGGGCGCGCTCGTCGTGCCGTTCGGCTTCCTGATCGCGTTCGTGCAGCCGATCTGGATCGATCCGCTCACCGACGATTTCGGCGCGATGCGCGACCCGCAGCTCGAGCAGCGCGTTCTCGCGCTCGCGGACCAGGCCGGCATCGAGGGCGCGCGCGTCTTCGAGGTGGCGAAGAGCGAGGACACGAACGCGGTGAACGCGTACGTCACCGGCTTCGGGGCGACCAAGCGCATCGTGCTCTGGGACACGCTGCTGCAGAAGCTCTCGCCCGAGGAGACGCTCGTCGTGATGGGCCACGAGATGGGGCATTACGTGCTGCGCCACGTCGCGCTCGCGATCGGCGTGTTCGCGGGGATCCTGACGCTCGCGCTCGCCGTGATCGATCGCGCCGCGCGCGCGCTGCGGCGGCGCAGCGGCCCGCGGCTCGGCCTGCGCGGCCTCGCCGATCCCGCCGCACTTCCGCTCGTGCTCATGCTCGCCGGTGTCGTCGGCCTCTTCTTCCTTCCGCTCGCGCTCGCGTTCTCGCGTCACCAAGAGCACGAGGCAGACCGCTTCGCGCTCGAGCTGACGCGCGACAACCGCGCGTGCGCGCTGGCGTTCGTCGCGCTGCAGACCGAGAACCTCGGTTACCCGCGCCCGGACGCATGGGTGAAGTGGATGCGCGGCTCGCACCCGGCGCTCGGCGAGCGCGTCGACTTCTGCAACGCGTATCGCCCGTGGGAGAGCGACGAGCCGCTGCGCTACGCGCGCTTCTTCGAACGCTGATAACGTCGCCCGCATGAGCGCGAGCGCAGCGAACGCCGGCTTCATCGACGAGCTCGTCGCCGAGATTCGCGCGCGCCGCAGCTTCGGCGGGCACCCGTTCTGGCACGCGCTCGCCGCGGGCCGCGTCTCGCGCGCCGGGCTGCGCACGTTCGCACGCCAGTTCTACTTGCAGGTGAACGAGTTCCCGCGCGCGGTCTCCGCGCTGCACGCGAGCTGCCCTTACGCGGACCTGCGGCGTGAGCTGGCGGAGAGCGTCTACGAAGAAGAGACGGGGCGGATCTCGGGGTGCAACTTGCCGCACCCGCGCCTGTTCGGATCGTTCGCCGAAGCGGTCGGCGTGCCGTGGGACGAGTTGATCCGCAGCGAGCCGCTGCCGTCGACCGCGGCGCTGATCCACTGGTTCGAGACCTCGACGCGCAATCGCTCGTTCCTCGAAGGCGCCGCTGCGATCCAGCTCTCGGCGGAAGGGCAGGTTCCCGGCGCGTTCGGGCCGTTCGCGCGCGCGCTCGAGAAGCATTATGGCCTCGCCCGCGAAGCGGTCGCGTTCTGGGACGTCCACGAGATCGCGGATCGCGATCACGCCGACGTCGGCGATCACGCGGTCGGCCGCTACGCCGTGAGCGGCGAGGTGCGGGAGCGCGTGCGGGCTGCGGTGCGCCAATCGCTCGCCGCGTGGTGGCAGTTCTTCGACGGC
>DASTOI010000306.1:0-7047 GCA_035762585.1 Myxococcota bacterium | reverse complement strand
TGCGCGACTCCTCTTCACGCCCTCGACCGCGATCCCCCGATCTTCGAGCAGCGTGCCCTGTGCGCGATCGAGCGCAACGACCGAGCCGTGGTACACGCGCAGCGCGGTGATCTTCTGGCTCTCGGCCTCGACGAGATCCTCCTCGCGCTGCAGCACGTCGAACGGCGTCGATTCGCCGTGCTCGAGGCGAATCTGCTCCGCGCGGTGCTGCTCGGCGGCCGCGATGCGGCGCCGCTCCGCAGCCTCGATGCCTTGGATCGCGGATTGGAGGTTGCGCACGGCGTTCCGCACGTCGGACACGATGCTCTGGCGTTGGCGCTCGAGGAACGTCTCCGCCTTGTGCAGCTCGATCTCGCCGATCCGCACGTTCGAGCGCGCCGATGTGTTTCCGATCGGGATCGAGACGCGCGCGCCGGCGGTCCACGTGCGGCTGTCGTCGCCCTGAAACCACAGGTCGTGGGTGTCGCCGTAATCGTCCGGCACGTTCGGGGCAGGGGCCATGATCGGGCCGAGCGTGACCGCCCGCCCGTCGCCGGCGAGGCCATGCGTGCCGTAGCTCGCGACGACGTCGAGCTGCGGCAGGCGCTGGTTCTTCGCGAACTTCAGCCGAATGCGCTCGGCTTCGACGCTGCGCTCCGCGGCGATCAGCTCGGGGCGATTCGCGAGCGCCTTCTCGGTCGCGATCGTCGGGTCGACCTCCAGCTTCTGATAGTTCTCGGGCGAGTCGGCGACCACGATCTCGAGCGAGGAGGTCGGCGTGAGCGCGGGGCCGTAGACGAGATCGATCAGCGAGTCTTGCGCCGAGAGGTAGAGGTTCTCGTCGCGGATCAGCTGGAACTCGCGGTCCGCGACGCCGGCCTCCGCCTCCGTCACCTCCACCTTCGAGACGACGCCGACTTGGTACTGCGCCTGGGTTTGGCGGAGCAGCGCACGCGAGGTCTCGAGGCTCTTCCTCGCCACCTCGAGCGCCTGGCCCGCCGCGGCCAGGTTCCAGTAGGCGTCCTCGGTGGCGCGCACGACGTCCATCAGGCGCGCGCGGAAGTCCTCGTTCGCGATATGTGCGCCCTTGCCAGCGAGCCGGACCTGAACCCACGGCGAGCCGTACAAGAAGCCGCGCAGCAGCGGCGCGTTGAACGCGAACGTCAGGTTCGCGGTGTACTCCGGGACCAGGCTCGCGATGTTCGAGCTCGTCTCGAAGCGCGACCCGCTGTAACCGAAGTCGTAGCTCCAGCCGAGCATCGGCAGCGCGCCGCGCACGCCGGTCGAGCCGGTCGTCTCCTCTTCGAGGAGGAAGCCGAATCCCTGAAACACCTGCGCGATGGGAATGCTGCTGTCGCGGTGGTCGGCCACGCCGTAGAACTCGGGCTCATAGCTGCCCCACGCCGCCTTCAGCTCGTACTCCGCGATCGCGGGGTCGTAGCGAAACAGCTCGACGTCGAGGTTGCGCTCGAGCGCGCTCGCGATCGCGTCGCGCAGCGTCAGCGGCAGCTGGCCGCTCGAAGGTGGCGGCCCTTCCGGAAGCGCGACCGGCGCGTCGGGCGGGGCGGCAGGCTCGTCGGCAGCTTCCGCGGCGGGCTCCTCAGGCGCGGCTTCCTGCGCCCACGCGGGCGCCGCGAGTGCGAGCGCGAGCGCGCAGGTCCCCACTAGAGCTGATCGCATCGCAGTCTCCCCGACGGTTCTCAGGCGCCGCGGCACGGTAGCCACGGCGTTCGGGTTTCGCGCCCGGGAACCGCGGCTTCCACGCGCGTGACGCGCAGCCGCGCGGCTGCATTCCTTCTCGGCCCCGGAGTTTCTATGGTCGCGCGCCATGTCGGTCGCAGCGCTCGTGCTCGGTGCGGGGAGCGGCTCGCGACTTCGCGAGAGCGCCCCGCGTGCTACGGCGCTTCCGGCGAAGGCGTTCGTCTCGCTCGCGGGCAAGAGCCTGATCGCTCGCTCGATCGACGCGCTCTGCGCCTCGGGCGCGTGCGACGTGATCCAGCCGGTGCTGCCGGCCGCCGATCTCGCGCGCTGGCCCGAAGTCGCGCGGGAGCTCGCCGATCCGCAGCGCGTCGCTGCGCCGGTCGCGGGCGGAGCGACACGGCAGGCCTCCGCGCGCGCGGGGCTCGCGGCGCTGCCGGCCGGCGTTTCGTTCGTCGCGGTGCACGATGCGGCGCGCCCGCTCGTCCCGCCCAGCGATGTCGCACGCGTGATCGCCGCGGCGCGTGAGCACGGCGCGGCGCTGCTCGCGGCGCCGCTGCGCGACACGATCCATCGCGTCGACGGCGGCGCGATCGCGGCGACGCCGGCGCGCGAGGCGCACGTCGCGGCGCTCACGCCGCAGGTGTTCCGCATCGAGCTGCTGCGCGAGGCGCTCGACAAGGCTTCGCTGGCCGGCATCGTGGCGACCGATGACGCCGCGCTGGTCGCGCGCCTCGGCGTGCGCGTGCGCGTCGTGATCGGGAGCGCCGACAACGTGAAGATCACGACCGCCGCCGACCTGCTGCTCGCCGAGCGCCTGCTCGCGGAGCGCCCATGAAGCGCGCGCGCATCGGCCACGGCTTCGACGCACATCAGCTGGCCGAGGGCTACGAGCTCGTGCTCGGCGGCGTCACGATTCCGTACGCGCGCGGGCTCGCCGGCCACTCGGACGGCGACGTGCTGCTCCACGCGATCGTGAACGCGCTGCTCGGCGCTCTCGGCGCCGGCGATCTCGGCGCGCACTTTCCGTCGTCGGACCCGCGCTGGAAGGGCGCCGCCAGCCGCGACTTCGTCGCGCACGCGCTGCTGCTCGTCGCCGAGCGGGGCTACGCGCTCGGCAACCTCGACGCGACCGTGATCGCCGAGCGCCCGCGGCTCGCGCCGCACCAGCCGTCGATCCGCAAGCGCGTGGCCGAGCTGTTAGGCGCGAACGAGGCCGACGTGAACGTGAAGGTGACCAGCACCGACGCGCTCGGCGCGATCGGCCGCGGCGAGGGGATCGCCGCCGAGGCCGTGGTCGTGCTCGTGCCCGCGGAGGCGACGTGAGCGCGACCGGGCTCTGGCTGTTCGACTCGCGCACGCGGCAGAAGCAGCGCTTCACGCCGCTCGAGCCGGGCCACGCGCGCGTGTACTCCTGCGGGCCGACCGTCTACTCCGCGCAGCACATCGGGAACATGCGGGCCAACGTGTTCGCTGATCTGCTGAAGCGCGCGCTGCTCGGCGAGGGCCTGCGAGTCACGCACGTCATCAACGTCACCGACGTCGGGCACCTGACGGACGACGCGGACGCCGGCGAAGACAAGATGGAGGCGGCCGCGCGAAAGACGGGCCGTAGCGCGCAGGAGATCGCGGCGCAGTTCACGGCGCAGTGGCAGCGCGATCGGCACCGCCTGAATTGCGTCGACCCCGAAGTGCTGTGCAAAGCGAGTGACCACATCGCCGAGCAGATCGCGATGGTGCAGGCGCTCGAAGTGAAGGGCGTCACCTACCGGATCGACGACGGGATCTACTTCGACGTGACGAAGTTCCCGCGCTACGCGGAGCTCGCGCGCCTCGACCTCGCGGCGCAGCATGGCGCGAGTCGCATCGCCGACGTCGCGGGCAAGCGGAACCCTGCCGACTTCGCGCTCTGGAAGTTCGCACCGCCTGGGGTGAAGCGTCAGCAGGAGTGGGACTCGCCTTGGGGGCGGGGATTCCCCGGCTGGCACATCGAGTGCTCGGCGATGAGCACCAAGTACCTCGGCGCGAACTTCGACATTCACACCGGAGGCGTCGAGCACCTCACCGTCCATCACACGAACGAGGTCGCGCAGACCGAGGTGGCGCTCGGCGTGCATCCGTGGGTGCAGATCTGGATGCACCAGGATTGGCTGGTGTTCGACGGCGAGAAGATGTCGAAGTCGAAGGGCAACGTGTACGTGCTCGACGACGTCGTCGCTCTCGGCGTGCTCCCGCTCGGCTTTCGCTTTTTTCTTCTCCAAGCGCATTACCGCAAGCAGCAGAACGTGAGTGATGAGGGGTTACTCGCTGCGGACCGCGGCTATCGGCGGCTGCTCGGCAGCACGGCCGCCGCTCGCGTCGCGCAGGGCCCCGCCGACGCGGCGCGTATCGCGCCGTACCGCGAGCGCTTCCGCGACGCGGTGCGCGACGACTTGAACGCGCCGCGCGCGCTCGCCGAGACGACCGTGATGTTGCGCGCACCGGACCTAACACCCGCCGATCAGCGCGTGCTGCTGGCCGAGTTCGACGCATGGCTCGGCCTCGATCTGCTGACGGCCGAGCTGCCCGCGGACGAGACCGAGAGCGATCCGCGCATCGACGCGCTCGTCGCCGAGCGCGAGGCCGCCCGCAAGCGCCGCGACTTCGCCGCCTCGGATCGCATCCGCGATCAGCTCGCCGCCGAGGGCGTCACGATCGTCGATTCGCCAGCGGGGCCTCGCTGGAAGCGGGCTCCCCGGAGCTGAATTCGCCCGCTGCAATCTCGCGCCGCTCGGCGTACGTTCGGACTCCCCGTCCGAACCGCGCCGCTCGTGCGGTCGGAACCTTCGAGGAGCCGCGATGACCGATCCGAACACCCCGTACACACTGATCTCCGCCGACACGCACGCCGGCGCGAGCGTCGAGGGCTACAAGCCGTATCTCGACGCGAAGCATCGGGCGCTCTTCGACGAGTGGCGCGGCACGTACCGCAACCCGCAGAAGCAGCACATCGGCTCGAAGAAGCACAAGAACTGGGACGACGCCGAGCGCATGCGCGACCTCCACAGCGAGGGCGTGGTCGGCGAGATCGTGTTCCCGAACACGGTGCCGCCGTTCTTCAAGACCAGCGTGCTGATCTGCGGCAACCCGTCGCGCGAGGACTATCCGCTGCGCTGGGAGGGCGTGAAGGCCCATAACAGGTGGCTCGCGGATTGGTGCAAGGAGTTCCCCGAACAGCGCGCCGGAATCGGCATCATCTACCTGAACGACATCGATGCCGCGATCGAAGAGGTGAAGTGGGTCGCAAACGCGGGGCTGCGCGGCGGCATTCTGCTCCCGCACGTGCCGCCGGATTGCACGCACATCACGCAGCTCTACGCGCCGGAGATGGATCGCTTCTGGGCCGTCTGCCAGGACCTCGACGTCGTGCTGAACCATCATGGCGGGACCGGCTCGCCCGATTACGGCCCGTGGAAGATCTCGCTGCCGATCCGGCTGCTCGAGACACCCTTCTACTCGACCCGCAGCTACCCGCATCTGCTGCTGAGCGGCGTGTTCGAGCGCTTCCCGAGGCTGAAGTACATCGTCACCGAGTCGGGCTGCGCGTGGGTGCCGTCGATGCTCAAGAACCTCGACGCGATCTGGGCGCGCGTCCGCGGCGGCGCCGTCGGCGAGTTCGAGTTCGCGGAGGGCGCGATGCCGCCGCATCCGCCGAGCTTCTACGCGAAGCGGAATTGTTACTACGGCGCGTCTTCGCCCTCGCGCGGCGAGCTCGCCGGCCGCCACGAGATCGGGCTCGACCACATCTTGTGGGGCAACGATTACCCGCACTACGAGGGCACCTTCCCCAACAACCGCAAGTCGCTGCGTCACACGATGCACGACATGCCGGACGCGGAGCGGCGGCTGATCCTCGGCGAGAACGCCGCCAAGCTCTACAAGTTCGATCTCGAGCGGCTGCGCCCGCTCGTCGAGAAAGTCGGCCCGACGCCCGACGAAGTCTCCGCGCCGCTGCAGCCGTCGGAGATCCCGCAGAACGTGCACACGAACGCGTTCCGCTGATCCGGCGCGCAGAAGGGTGGGCGAATCGACTGCCGGCTGCGATAGCTTTCTCGCAAGCTAACTGCGAGGAGCGCGCATGCCCGAGCCGACGTTTCGACACGCGGACGGAGAGAAGTGGCAGGAGGTGAGGGCGGTCGAGATCGGCGGCCGCCGCGCGTCGGTCTGGGAGAAGTGGCTCGAGTTCACGCCGCAGCTGCTCTGCCTGTACGCGAAGTGGGACCCCGGCATGCTCGTGCACAAGCACGGCCACAACAGCCACCACGTGCTGTTCGTGATCCGCGGCGAGCTCACCTGCGGTGAAGTGAAGTGCACGCCCGGGATGCACATCACGCTCCCGCATGGCGCTGCATTCGGACCCTTCATCGCGGGCCCCGAAGGCTGCGAGCTCTACGAAGTAATGATGGGCGACCCGCGCTCGTGGGCCGCCGATCCCGACGGCTGGCAGCGCCTGCTCGCCGAGCAGAACGCGCGCCAGCTGCCGAATCCGCCGATCGATCTGCCCGCCTGGATCGAGGACACGCGCACGAAGCCGGCGGAGTGACCTCGAACGGCCGTCGGCGCGTGGCCTGCTGACAAGTTCCGGCCGGAGCGCCGCGCGCGGCCGGTATCGTTCGGCGATGAGCGACCGCTTCAAGCTCGTCACGGATTTCACGCCGCAGGGCGACCAGCCGCGCGCGATCGCCGAGCTGGTCGAGGGCGTGAAGCGCGGCGCCGCGCACCAGACGCTGCTCGGCGTCACCGGCAGCGGGAAGTCGTTCACGATGGCGTGCGTCGTCGAGGCGCTGAACCGCCCGGCGCTGGTGATGGCGCCCAACAAGACGCTCGCCGCGCAGCTCTACAGCGAGTTCAAAGGGCTGTTTCCCGAGAACGCGGTCGAGTACTTCGTCTCTTATTACGACTACTACCAGCCCGAGGCCTACATCCCCTCGAGCGATACCTACATCGAGAAGGACTCGTCGATCAACGACGAGATCGACAAGCTCCGCCACTCGGCCACCCACTCGCTGCTGACGCGGCGCGACGTGCTCGTCGTCGCGAGCGTCTCGTCGATCTACGGCCTCGGCGCGCCCGAGCACTACGGCTCGATGCACGTCTTCCTCGAGGCCGGACGCCCCTGCGTGCGCGACGAGCTGCTGCGGCGCCTCGTCGACATGCTCTACGAGCGCAACGACCTCGACTTCCACCGCGGGACCTTCCGCGTGCGCGGCGACGTGGTGGAGGTGATCTCGTAGTACGAGAGCGAGCGCGCGCTGCGCATCGAATTCTTCGGCGACGAGATCGAGGCGCTGGCCGAGATCGACCCGCTGCGCGGCAAGGCCCTGGCGCGGC
>DASTOI010000305.1:0-5694 GCA_035762585.1 Myxococcota bacterium | reverse complement strand
CGCGGCGCGAGCCGCGTGTGGCGCCAGAGCCGCGAGAGCACTCTGTACTCGCGCCGCATGTCGTGCGCGCCCGGCGCGATCACGCCGAAAGGCGGGCGCCGCAGCACGAGCTCGCGCTGCTCCCAGCGAAGCAAGTACGTGAGGTTTGCCGCTCCGTTCGGGAACTGGAGCACCTCCGGCCCGGCGCCGAGCGAGAGCTCGCCAGGCAAGTGGGCGCGCAGCCAAGCGTCGATGCGCGACCAGTCGAGCTGCTCGCCCGCGCGAACGGGCGCGAGCTCGGACGAGATGCTGCGCGGGTCGGGCATGAGGGCGCGAAGGATATGCGCGGCCGCGGCCGCCGCGCTCGGACGGCCGCAGGCGGGCCGTACGCGCTACGGATTGGCGGGCTGCGCGTCGGCGGCGCGCTCGATCCGCAGCGTGCGCTCGGCCTCCGCCGCGCGCGAGCGCGCGAGCTCCATCTCGGCGACGAGCTCGCTCTCGCGCGCGCGGACGCGCACGCGCTCCGCGAAACGCTCGAGCGCCTCGCGCGCCGCGACCGCGTCGGCCAGCGAGCGCGGCGGCCCTTCGTCGAGCGAGAGCACGCGCGTGCGCGTCGCCGTCTCGCCCGATGCCGCGCGCGCCGTGAACGAGACCTCGTTCACGCCGCCGCGCAACCGCAGCAGCGCGTCGAACGACCCGTCCGCGAAGATGCGGAGATCGCGCGCCGCCTCGCCGGTCGAGCGGTTCACGATCTCGAGCGCAGCGAGCCGATCGAGCCGCACCTCGGGCAGCTTCTCGACCACTTCTCCCGAGCGCGCGATCGCGGTGTGCGAATCGCCGGTCAACTTCGCGACGTACTCGAAGTACGGCGCATTCCTCAGCGCGACGATCCCGAGCGGCACCATGTGCACGCCGACGCCGCGGTCGGAGAGCTCCCACGCGACGGCCGCGGCCTGGCGCGCGCCGACCGCGACCGGCCGGTCTGGGAGCCCGTCGGTCAGCGCGATGACCTCGCGCCGCGCGCTCCGCGGCCGGTGGTAGATCAGCTCGGCGCCGGCGAACGCGAGAGCGCGCGCGAAGTCATTACTGCGCCCACCGAATTCGCGCGCGCGAGTACGCTCGCGCCGCTCGAGCCGCGCGATCTCGGCGA
The DNA here is from genome assembly GCA_035762585.1 of Myxococcota bacterium. Classification (GTDB taxonomy): domain Bacteria; phylum Myxococcota_A; class UBA9160; order UBA9160; family UBA6930; genus VGRF01. The sequence continues at coordinate 4,565 of DASTOI010000305.1, read as the reverse complement.
GCACCGCGTCGCGCCCGGCGTCGAGCGGAACGCGCAGCTTCGGGATGTCGCCAAAGGTGACGATCGCGACGCGTGTGCGACTCGGATTCGACGCCTCGACGAAGCGCCGAGCCGCCGCGAGCTCCGCGCGTGCGACCGTGTCGCCGAGGTCGGTCGAGAGCGCGCGCGGCGAGTACGGCGCGGTCAGAATGCCGCTGAAGATCGCGTACGCATCCGGGGAGATGCGGCCCACGCGGCCGTTGCGGTTCACGTCGGAGCCGGACGCGAGCAACGTGGAGCGCGAGAGGTCGAGGACGATGACGACGTCCAGCAGCGGCGACTCGCCGGTCCACGCGTAGCCCCTCACCTCGGTCCAGCCGATCGTGCCGGCCGTCCGCTCGGCCGCCGGTTGCTCGACCTCGAGGAACACGCCCGCGGCTGCGGCGAGCGGGGCGAGCCAGAGGATCAACGACAGGACGCGGGCAGCTCGGCAGTGCATGGACAGCTTTCGTCTGCGGCCCCTGAGCGCTCGACCCTAACACGGCTCCCGTGAGGAACGCGCGGAATTTTTCGGGACGCGCCAGCCGCGCTCGACGCGCACACGGGACCCATTCACGGCGCGGCGCGGGGAAGCCGCCTACGAATCAGCGCTTCTGATAGATCCCGACGAACGCGTCCGTCCAGGTGGCACCGCCGTCGCGCGACTGCTGCCAGTGCTGCTTCACTGCGCCGCGCGCGAGCGGGGTCCAGGTGATGCGCTCCATCACCTCGCGCGCGTCCTCGCGCGTCGCGCCGCGCATCACCATCGCGCCGGCCTCGAGGCCGCCTTCGAGCAAGAGCACGCCGCCGGCGCCGTCGATCCAGGTCTGGCGCCAGCGCCGCGTGCCGGCGTCCCACGCGTTCAAGCTCGTGCCGCGCAGCCCGCTCGCGCCTTCCCACTGCTCGAGCAGCGCGCAGCCGCCGAGGATCGCGCTGATGGTGTTATGGCCCGCGTGCTTGCCGGCCGGCGTCTCGACGCGCCACGCGCCGAGCCAGAAGTCGAACGCGCGGTGCTCGGCCGAGCGGCACGCGGGCGTGGGCGGAGCTGCGGGCTTGGCCGCCTCCTCCGCGTGCGCGCTCTGTGCGAGCGCGCCCGCGACGGCGAGCGCGCCGAGGATCCGGCGCGGGGCGCGCGTCACTTGCCGAGCGCGCTCTGGCGCATGCGGTGCAGCTCTTCCCAGCCGAGGTACGACTGGATCCCGTCGTCGTCGTAGAAGAGCACAGGGCCGTCGCAGATGAACAGGTACTCGGTGTCCTCGAGCGCGGTGGTCGCGCCGTGCAGCACGCCGTTCGGCTCGTAGTCGTAGTCGCCGGCTTCGAGCACGCCGCCGCGAACCTGCAGCTTGCCGCTCAGGATGAACGTGTGCGCTGCGGAGAGATGCTTGTGCGGCGCGGCCACGTAGCCCTTCTTCCAGCGGAACAGCGCCGCCCAGCGCCCGGACTCTTCGCCGGTCCATAACACCTTGATCCAAGCCGTGCCCTTCTCCATCTCGATCCACGGATCGCCGGCGCGCACGATGATGTCCGCGAGCTGGTCGTTCACCGGCGTGACGTCTTGCAGCAGGCCCATCGCGAATCCTCCTTCGGAGAGTGGAAGCAACGATATGCCGCCGCGGGCCGGCCCGTCACGCAGCGGGCCACCTCGCCGTCACGATGCGCTCGCGGATGCGCCAGCCGTTCGCGGTGCGCGTGAGGACGTCGCGGTAGTCGCCGCCGAACATCTTCCCACCCTCACCCGGAACGGCGTACTTGCTCCACGCGTGCGTCTCGCCGTCCTGCTCGAAGACGTAGAGGTTCGTGTTGTGGTGCGCGGGCGGATGGGTCGCGCGCGCGAAGAACGCGATCACCGCCGGCAGCCCGGTGTGACGGCCGGCCTGATAAGCCGTGACGTCGAAGACGCCGTCGTCGGAGAAGATCTCGCCGAGCCGCGACCACTGCTTCGCGTCGACGAGGTGGCCGTAGTGCGCCATCAGCTGCTGGATCGCGACGAGATCGTGCGTCTCGAGCATGTCACTTCCTACGTCGCGAACGCGCGGCCGTTGCCGTTGAAGCGCGCCAGGTCGAGCCGTCCCTCGCTCTTCGCGACGACGCAGGTGACGGCGGCGTCGCCGGTCACGTTCACGACCGTGCGCGACATGTCGAGCAGGCGGTCGACGCCGATGATCAGCCCGATGCCCTCCACCGGCAGGTTCACCTGCGTGAGCACCATGCCCAGCATCACGAGGCCGACGCCCGGCACGCCCGCGGTGCCGATCGAGGCGAGCGTCGCGGTGACGATCACCGCGAGATAGTCGGCCGTCGTGAGATCGAACCCGTACGCCTGCGCGATGAAGCAGGTCGCGACGCCCTGCATGATCGCGGTGCCGTCCATGTTGATCGTGGCGCCGAGCGGAATCGTGAACGACGCGATCGCGTTGTCGACGCCCAGCTTGTGCTCGACCGCGCGCAGCGTCACCGGCAGCGTCGCGTTGCTGCTCGAGGTGCCGAACGCGACCGCCATCGGCTCGCGGAAGCCGCGGAAGAACGCGAGCGGGTTCAGCCGGCCCAACACCACGAGCAGCGACGGATAGACGACCGTCGCGTGCACGACGAGCACCGCGATCACGAGGAAGAAGTATTTCAGCAGCGGCGCGAACGCCCCGAAGCCCTGCTCGGCGAACACGCGCGCGATCAAGCAGAACACGCCGATCGGCGCGAGCTTCATCAGCACGAGCACGAGCCGCAGCACGACCTCGTTCGCGTCCTGGAAGAACGTCAGCAGGCGCCGGCCCGGCGCGCCGGAGAGCGTCATCGCGACGCCGAACAGCACAGCGAACACGATGATCTGCAGCATGTTGCCTTCGGCCATCGCCTGCACCGGATTGGTCGGGAAGATCCCCAACAACACCTCCGAGAGCGGCGGCGCGGGCGGCGGCGAGAACGAGACCGCGCTCGGCAGCGCGAAGCCGGCGCCGGGGCGAATCAGCGCCCCCGCCGAGAGCGCGATCGCGATCGCGATCGTCGTCGTGACGACGTAGAGCGCGAGCGTCTTGCCGCCGATGCGCCCGAGCTTCGAGATGTCGTCGAGCGCGGCGGCCCCGCAAACGATCGACACGAACACGAGCGGCACGACCAGCAGCTTCAGGCTCGCGACGAAGATCGCGCCGCCGATTCCCAGCGCGGTGAGAACCGCCTCGCCAACCGCGCCGCTCACTCCGAGCCCATTCAGCACGAGGCCGAACACGAGGCCCGCGAGCATCCCGACCAGGATCAGGCGCGTGAGCCGGCCGCCGTCGCTCGCGCCCTGAGAACTCTCGCTCATTCCGCCTCCGTGCTCGCGAACGGTACGCAATGCGCGATAAGGTGCCTCGTTTCGAAGGAGAATCGCGATGGAGATTCGCAGCGAGCGCGTTCAAATTCCGGTCGGCAGCGCGAGGATGGGCGGCTACCTGGTTCGCCCGAACGATTCGGCTTCCCATCCCGGCGTGATCGTCTGGATGGAGATCTTCGGTGTGAATGCACACATCCGCGAAGTGACCGAGCGCGTTGCGCGCGAGGGCTACGTCGCACTCGCGCCGGACTTCTTCCACCGCACGCACCCCGGCATCGAGCTCGGCTACGACGAGGCGGGCATGGCGACCGGCATGAAGGGCCTGATGGCGCTCGACGCCGAAACGATGATCGCCGACGCGCAGGCGGCGGTTTCGTTCCTGCGCAAGCAGCCGGGCGTCAGCGGCAAGATCGGCGCGATGGGCTTCTGCATCGGCGGGCACATGACGTATCTCACCGCGTGCGAGACCGACGTCGCCGCGGCGGCCTCGTTCTATGGGGGCGGGATCGCGGCCCCCAAAGGACCGGGGGGCAAGGCCTCGACGCTCAGCCGAACGCCGAAGATCCAAGGCAAGATTCTGTGCCTGATGGGCGCGAAGGATTCGCTGATCCCGATGGCGCAAGTCGATGCGATTCGCGAGGCGTTGAAGGCCTCCGGCGCGCGGCACGAGGTGATCGTGTACGACGCCGACCACGGGTTCTTCTGCAACGAGCGCGGGTCGTATCACAAGCCGTCCGCCGACGACGCGTGGCAGCGCGTGAAGGCGCTGTTCGCGAGCGAGCTGAAGTAACAAGTCGACGGTTCGGGATCGCGAGACGACGCGAGGCGCTGCTCTCGTTCCGGGGCGCCGCTGCGCGGTGCGGCGGGGGCTCGCCTCCGCTCACCCGCGTGACCGCGTTGGATGGTGGCTTGCGCCATTCGAGGACTCTGGCGCGCTGTGCTTCTGGTTTGAGCGCGGTCACGCCTGGGGCTTCGCTCCGCGACCCCCGCCTCCCCGCGCAGCTCCTTGCTTTGCGATCGTCGAGGCCTGACGAGATGGAATGGTGAAGCGACTGCGCCATCGAGGCGCAGTCGCTTCACTTTCTGTGCGGGCGACGCGCGGCGCGAGTTATCAGGATTCGCGTTGAGCTGCGCGAGATCGCACGCTTTGGGTTTGAGTCAGCCCCACTCGACAGCGAACCGCCGCTCGCCAGCAACACGGAGAAGTGACGGGGCTGCGCCTCGATGGCGCGGCCCC
>DASTOI010000304.1:0-4734 GCA_035762585.1 Myxococcota bacterium | reverse complement strand
GCTGGCGTTTTGGTTGACGGGCTTAGCCCCTCTCCTAGACTCGCGCCGCTTTTTTTCCTGGCTTCTCGCGCTGCCGGGACGGTCTTTCGGGGGGAACGTCTCGCATGGATCTGAACGTATTCGCGCTCGTGTTCCAGGCGTCATGGCCGGTGAAGGCCGTGATCGTGCTGATGGTCGCGCTGTCGGTGTTCTCTTGGGGCGCGATCGCGTTCAAGCTGCGCGAGTTCGGCGCGGCCGAGCGCGGCACCGAAGAATTTCTCGGCGCCTATCACCAAGGCACGTTCGAAGATTGGGAGAAGGCGGCGCGTGAGCATCCGAAGAGCCCGCTGTCCGCGGTGATGCTCGCGGCGGTCGCGGAGCTGAAGCGCATCTCGCGCTACCGCGCGCGCGGTGAAGAGGGCTTCGACGCGAGTCAGCTGCGCGCCGTGAACAAGGCGATCAACTGGGCCGGCTCGCAGGAAGCGATGCGCCTCGAAGGCCGGCTGTCGTTCCTCGCGACGGTCGGCAGCGTGACGCCGTTCATCGGCCTGTTCGGCACGGTGATCGGAATCATCAATGCGTTCGCGCAGATCGGCATGACGGGCAATGCAGGCCTCGAGACCGTCGGGCCCGGCATCGCGGAGGCGCTCGTCGCGACCGCGATCGGCCTGTTCGCCGCGATCCCGGCGACCGTCTTCTACAACGGCTTCGTCGCGCGCCTGCGCGAGCTCACGGCGGCGATCGATCTGTTCACGGTGGAACTGCAGGACGACATCGCACATCTGTCGTCGACCGCGGGCCGCGGCGTCGGCCCGCGCGCGCTGGAGCGCTGAGATGGCCGCACAAGGGATGGGCAAGACGCATCGGCCCATGTCCGAGATCAACGTGACGCCGTTCGTCGACGTGATGCTCGTGCTGCTGATCATCTTCATGGTGACGGCCCCGATGATGGAGCAGGGGCTCGAGGTCGATCTCCCGAACACGAATACGGAGAACATCCGCGTCAAGGACGCGCCGCTGGTGATTACGGTGAAGCGCGACGGGAAGATCCACCTGGCCGAATCGCAACCGTTCGAGCTGAAGGAGCTCGAAGGGAAGCTCGATCAGATTCTCGACAACGACGCGAGCCGCGAGGTCTTCCTGCGCGCCGACGAGATGGTTCCGTACGGCGTCGTCGCGAAGGTGATGGCGAAGGCGCGCGCCGCCGGTGTCGAGAAGCTCGGCATGGTGACCGAGCCCGAGTGAAGCAGCCGGTATGAGCGCGACGCTCGACATGGCGACCGAGAGCCGGCGCCAGTTCCGGCGCATGGTGGTGCTCTCGGCGGCGCTGCACGTCGGGCTGTCCGTGGCGGCGATGATCTCGTGGCCGAGCTGGCGCGATGCGGAGCTGCCGGCGGGCCCGGTGATCACGATGATCACGCCGGCCGAGCTCGCGGCGCGCACGACGACCGCGGCGCCGAAGCCCGCGCCACCGAAGGTCGAGACGAAGCCAGAGCCCGAGCCGCAACCGGTCGTCGAGCCGCCGCCGCCTCCGCCGCAGCCGGCCGAGCAGATCATCATTCCCGAGGACACGAATCGGAAGCCGGCCCCGAAGCCGAAGCCGGAAGTGCAGCGGGAGCCCGAGCCCGAGCCCGAGCCGCAGCCGAAGCCGCGCGAGCCGGAGCCCCAGCCGGAACAGCAGATCGACCTCGAGGAATGGCTCGCGCAGGAGAAGGCGAAGGAAGATCGCCCGAGCCCGATCGAGACGGCGGCCGCGACGAAGCCCGCGATGCCGGTTCCCGGCGCTGGTGGGACCGGCGCCCCCGATTCGCCCGAGGTCGCCGCGTGGAAGCAGAAGGTGCGCGCGCACGTTCGCCGCACGCTCAATCTGCCGCCAGGATTCCGCGGCAAGGCGCTGAAGACCCAGGTGACGGTCACGCTCACGTCGAGCGGCGACCTGCTCGGCTTCGAAGTCGATCGCGGCTCGGGCAACCCTTGGTACGACGACCAAATCGAGCGGTACCTGACGGAGGAGGACGCGCTTCCGGCGCCGCCCAGTGCCGGCGATTGGGCGCTCATCTTCGACGGAGATCTGTAGTGATGCGGTTGTTCGCTTTCGGCGCCGCGCTGGCGCTCTCCTCCGCCGCGTTTGCGCAAACGGGAGCGGTCGTCGTCGGCCCCAGCGGCCGGATCGAGCTCGAGAGAGTCGCCGTGCAGCGCTTGCTCGCGCGCTCGCCCGAGGCGCAGTCGCTCGCGACCGAGCTGCACGGCGCGCTCGGCGGTGGGCTCGAGTTCTCGATGCTCTACGCGCTCACGCCCGAAGGCGCCTTCCTCGATCCCGTGACGAGTCCCTCGCTCGACTCCTCGCGCGCGCCGAACTGCCAGAACTGGAAGCAGATCGGCGCGGACTATCTCGTGCAGGGCATGGCCGACGTGACGCCGGAGGCGCTGCGCGTCACCTATCGCGTCTGGGACGTCGTCCGCTGCACGGCGAAGGTCGCGTCGAAGCAGCGCACGGCGCGGCCCGAGAATGCGCGCCGCCTCGGCAAGTCGATCGCAGACGAGATCGTCGGCGCGCTGACCGGCGTGCCCGGCGTCTCCGACACCGAGATGGCGTACGTCTCGAGCCGCATCGGCGCGAAGGAAGTGTTCGTGATGGACGCGGACGGGGACAACCAGCGCCCCGTCACGCGCTGGTCGACGATCAGCACGTTCCCGAGCTGGGCGCCCGACTCGACCGGCCTCGTGCTGACCAGCTACCGCTACCGCAATCGGCCTTGGCTGTTCGTGATGAAGCGCCAGAATCTGCCGTCGGGCCGGCTGTTCCAGAGCCTGCCCGATTCGACGCGGCTCTATCGCGGTGTCTACGACCCGAGCGGGACGAAGCTCGCGATCGTCGCCAGCGTCGACGGCGTCAGCGAGATCTTCACCGCGACGAACGGCGGCGCGCTGAAGCGGCTCACCAAGGATCGCTACATCGACGTCGGGCCGACCTGGTCGCCCGACGGGCGACGCATCGCGTTCGTCTCCGATCGCACCGGCGCGCCGCAGATCTACGTGATGAGCGCCGACGGCGGCGAAGCGAAGCGGCTCACGTACGACGGCGGCTACAACACCTCGCCGGCGTGGTCTCCCGACGGCGAGTGGATCGCGTTCGAGACGCGCATCAACAGCCAGTTCGACATCTGGAAGATCCGGCCCGAAGGAGGCCCATCGATTCCAGTGATCTCGCACCCGCGCAGCGACGAGCATCCGAGCTGGTCTCCGGACGGCCGGCTGATCGCCTTCAGCTCGACGCGCTACGGGCGTCCGGACGTCTACGTCGCGAGCAGTGCCGGCGAATCGCGGGATCTGCCGGCGCGCCGGATCACGACGCGCGGCGACAACACGCATCCCGCGTGGGGCCCGCGCCGCGGGAAGTGATCCCGCGCGCCGCACTGCTGAGGATGGGGAGAGAACGATGACGAACACGATTCTCGGAGCCCGCGTGCTGCGCCTCTTGGCGCTGGCGCTCGTGGGCGCGCTGCCGCTCGGCTGCGCGACCGTCGCCGAGCAGCGCAAGCTCGAGTACGAGCTCAACAAGATGCGCGCCGGCAGCAGCCTGGCGGAGCAGGGCAAGCGCATCGCCGAGCTGTCGACCGAGATCGACTCGCTGCGGGCGGAGTTGGCCGAGCTGCGCGGGCGCGTCGAGGTCGCGGAGCACGGCGCGCAGCAGGCCGCCGACGATGCGCGTGCGGCTCGTCAAGCGAGCGCGACGGCGCCGGTGCCCGAGCCGACGGAGCCAGCGCCCCCGGAGGAGGGGCCCGCGTCCGAGGAGCTCGCGCTCTACCGCGAGGCGTATGACGCATGGCGCACGAACGATCACGCGAGCTGCGTCGACCGCTTCGGGCGCTTCCTGCAGTCGTTCCCGACCTCGAAGTACGCCGACGACGCCGCGTTCTGGCTGGCCGATTGCCACTACCGCCAGGGCGATTTGAAGACCTCGGTGCTGCGCTTCGACGAGGTCGCCACGCGGTATCCCGACAGCGACAAGGCCGCCGAGGCGCTGTTCCGTCAGGGGGAGGCGCTGCTTCAGATGGGACCGCAGTTCTCGAAGGCGGCGCAGAAGGCGTTCCAGCGTGTGATCGACAACTACCCGACCCACAAGCGCGCGGCCGACGCCCGCGAGCGGCTGGCGATCATCGGAGGCTGAGCCGCGCTCGGCGGCGCCGAGTTGCGCACTTGCGGCGGTCGGTATCCTGCCGCGCCCCGCAAGGGCGGTCGGTCCTCGAATCCAGATCCAGAAAGCGAGAAAGGGAAAGCTTCCGTGCGAAAGCGCGACCTCGACAAGTTCAAGAAGATCCTCTCCGAGCAGCGCGCGCAGCTCACGGGAAACGCGAAGAAGGCCGTGAGCGGCGACATTCACCTCGATCCCGACGATTTTCCCGACGAGATCGACGCCGCCTCCTCGGAGATGAACCTCGCGTTCCAGGGGCGGCTGCGCGAACGCGAGCGCGGGCTGCTCGCGAAGATCGAGCAGGCGCTGCTCAAGATCGAGCAGGGCGTCTACGGCGAGTGCGAAAATTGCGGTGAAGAAATCGGGCTGAAGCGGCTCGAAGCTCGGCCCGTGGCTGAGCTGTGCATCGACTGCAAGTCGGAGCAGGAAAGGCTGGAGCGGCACCAGGCCTAGCGGTTGTTAGGCGGGCTCCGCAGCCGCGGCGGGGCCGGGGGCGGCGGCGCCTCGTGGCTCGCTTCGCCCCTTGGATCATTAGGGGCGTTCGGTGCGGCGCGTTCCAT
>DASTOI010000303.1:0-4447 GCA_035762585.1 Myxococcota bacterium | reverse complement strand
GGCACCGGCAAGGAGCTGATCGCCGGGCTCGTGCACGCGGCGTCGCCGCGCGCGGACGGCCCGTTCGTGAAGGTGAACTGCGCGGCGCTCCCCGAGACGCTGCTCGAGTCCGAGCTGTTCGGACACGAGCGCGGCGCGTTCACATCCGCCGATCGCCAGCGCATCGGCCGCTTCGAGCAGGCGAGCGGCGGCACGCTGTTCCTCGACGAGATCGGCGATCTCTCGCTCGCGACGCAGGCGAAGCTGCTGCGCGTGCTGCAAGACCAGGAGTTCCACCGCCTCGGCGGCACGCGCACGCTGCGCACCGACGCGCGCGTCGTCGCGGCGACGAACAAAGACCTGCGCAACGCGATCGCGGACGGCGAGTTCCGCGAGGATCTCTGGTTCCGCCTCAACGTGATCGCGATCGAGCTGCCGCCGCTGCGCGAGCGGCGCGACGACGTCGAGCTACTCGCGCACCACTTCCTGGCCGAGTTCGCGGCAGAGCTCGGCCGGCCGCGCTCGGGCTTCAGCGCCGCCGCGCTCGCACGCATTCGCGCGCACGAGTGGCCCGGCAACGTCCGCGAGCTGCGCAATGCGATCGAGCGAGCGGTGCTGATGGGCAACGGGCCCGCGCTCGAGGCGGCCGACCTGTCGATCGCCGGAACGCCGGGCGCGGGCCGCGGCGGCTGGCGGCCCCAGCTCCCGTCGGCGGGCCTCGCGCTCTCCGATGTCGAGCGCGCGGTCGTGCTGGAGGCGCTCGAGCGCTGCGGCTGGGTTCAGAAGGAAGCTGCCGCGTGGCTGCGCATCTCGCGGCGCAAGCTCAACTACATGATCCAGCAAATGGGCATCACGCACGCAACCTGGCGCCGCAACCGGGACACAGACTAGGAGGCGTTTCGCCGCTTCCTCCCCGGATTCGCCGCAGATTTGGCGATGTCGCCCGCTACAACGTGGTCCCGCTCCAGGAGCCATCTCATGAAGTTCGTTCGAGTCCGCGCTTGTCTGCTCGCGCTCGCCGCCCTCGCGTGCCAGAACGACGCCGAGCGCGCCGCCGAGCACGCGAAGAAGGGCAATGAGCTGCTCGCGGAGAAGAAGTGGGACGACGCGGTGATCGAGTTCAAGAACGCGACCAAGCTCGCGCCGAACGACGCGGCCGCGCACTACGGGCTCGCGAAGGCCTATCTCGGCCGCAAGGAGCCGCGCAACGCGTACTGGGAGCTCGAAGAGACCGTTCGCCTGAACCCGAACGACGTGCAGGCGCGCATCGACCACGGCGAGTTTCTGCTGTTCGGTCGCGGCGAGGAGCTCGAGAAGGCGGTCGCGAGCGGCGACGCGATCATCGCCGCCGACCCGAAGCGCTGGGAGGGCTACGCGCTGAAGGGTCGCGCGCTCACCGCGCTCGGGAGGCATGAAGAGGCGGGCGAGGCGTTCGAGGCGGGCGTGAAGATCGCGCCCGATCAGCCGCCGGTGGTTCTGCTCTGGGCGAATCACCTGAAGCAGGCGGGCAAGCTCGAGGAGGCGGAGGCCGCCTACAAGCGGCTCGCGGAGCTCGCGCCGGGCTTCGGCACGGCGGCGGCGCTCGGCGGCTTCTACGCCTCGTCTCCCGGTCGCGACGCCGATGCGGAGGCGGCCTACCGCAAGGCGCTCGAGGCTGCGAAGCCGGAAGAGCTGGTGTTCGCGACGACCGTGCTCGCGAACTTCCTCGCGTCGCGCGAGCGCGGCGCGGAAGCCGAGGGCGTACTGAAGGCCGCGATCGAGCAGAAGCCCGACAGCGTCGACCTGATCTACGCGCTCGCCGCGTTCTACGCGCAGCAGGGCCGCAAGGACGAGGCCGATCGCATGATCGAGCAGGCCACCTCGGCGCAGCCCGAGAAGGCCGAGCCGTGGCTCGTGCTCTCGGCGCATCGCGGCAAGGCCGGCGATCTCGACGCCGCGCTGAAGGCGGCCGAGCAGGCCGTGAAGCTCGCGCCGGACAACGATCTCGCGAAGCTGCGCCGCGCCGAGGTGCTCGTCGACATCGGCGCGCGCAAGAACGACAGCGCGGTGCTCGCGCAGGCGGAGGCCGCGGTCAACGCGATCCTCGGCAAGACCGAGGATCACCCGGAAGCGAACTTCGTGCGCGGCAAGCTCGAGCTCGCGCGCCGTAATTACCCGGCGGCGCTCCAGGCGCTGCGCCGCACGATCGACCGCCGGCCCGACATGGCGCAGGCGTACTTCCTGTCCGGCTCCGCGAAGTTCCTGACCGGCGATCGCGCCGGCGCGCGCGCCGACGCTCAGGAGGCGCTCGCGCGGCAGCCGAACTTCGTCGAGGCCGTCGAGCTGCTCGCGCGCTCGTACGCGGCGCTCGGCGATCACGCGCTCGCGGTCGAGGCCGGCAAGCGCGCGCTCGCGCAGGGCGCGGGCCCCGGCATTCACATCGCGATCGCGCAGAGCCTCGTGCAGCTCGGTCAGCGCAAGGATGCGCTCGCGGAGCTCGCGAAGATTCCGGAAGGCCTGCGAAGCGTCGATGCGGAGTACGCCGTCGGCCGCGTGCACCTGATCGAAGCGCTGCAGCTCGGGAGCGAGGCGCGCGGCGAGGGAGGCGCGGTCGTGAAGCCGGAGCTCGAAGCGCGCGCGAACGCGGAGCTCGCGACCGCGCGCACGCACCTCGCGCGCGCGGCGGAGCTCGCGCCGAACAACGCCGAGGTGCTCGCGTCGCTCGTCACCGTCGATCTGAGGCAGGGGCAGGCCGCGCAGTCGCTCGAGCGCGTGCGCGCCGCGAGCAAGGCCGCGCCGAAGGACGCCGGGATCGCGCGGCTGCAGGGCGACGTCGAGCTCGCCGTCGGCCAGCTCGACGCCGCGCAGCGCAGCTACGAGCGCGCGATCGAGATCGATCCGAATCAGCTCGAGAGCTACGGGAAGCTCGCCGGTCTCTACAACCGTCAGGGCCGCGCCAGCCAGGTGATCAGCACGTACGAAGCTGCGCTCGAGAAGAATCCGAAGTCGGGCGAGCTGCACCTCGTGCTCGGGATTCTCAAGGAGGCGCAGGGCGGCCGCGGCATCGACGACGCGATCATCCATTACAAGAAGGCGATCGAGCTGAACCCCGATCTCGCGGCCGCGAAGAACAACCTCGCGTTCTGGCTCGCCGAGCGCGGCGAGGAGCTCGACTACGCGCTCGATCTCGCGCAGGAAGCGAAGGCCGTGCTCGCGAAGAACCCGCGCACGAACCCGTCGTCCGCCGACACGCTCGGCTGGGTCTTCTACAAGAAGAATCTGCCCGAGGCGGCGGTGAACTATCTGCGCGAGGCTGTCGGTGGGTTCGATCCGTCGATCCCGCAAGATCGCCAGACGCGCCCGCTCGTGCGGCACCACCTCGCGCTCGCGCTCGCCGCGCTCGGCGACAACGCCGAAGCGGCGTCGGAATGGAAGCTCGCGCTCGCCGAGTACAGCGAGCTGCCGAAGGGCAAGGACCACCCCGAGCCGGACTGGGTGAAGGAAGCGCGCGACGGCCTCGCAAAGGCGACGTCCTAGTTCGACCGGGCTTAGTGGGGACGGCCCGCGCTGAGCGCCACCGAGGTCTGCCCTGTTCGAGGAGAAGCGCGGGAGAAGCATTGAGGCCGCGCACACAGCGAGCCGTAAAGGCTTGCGGTGCGTCAGCCGATGAGCCCGTGAGCCTCGGCTGGGCGTGCGACGTCCTGCCGGCAGGCGACGAATCGCGCGGAGGGACTCATGGGATTCGCAAAGCTCGCGCCGGCGTTCGCATTTGCGTTCGGCGCCGTGGCGCTCGCGACCGCCGAAGAGACGGCGCCGCCCGCGGCGCAGGCCGAGGCCGAGGCATCGGCCGCGCCCGCCCCGGCAGCGGCACCGGCGGAAGAGATGCTCGGCCCGGTCGGCCATGACTCTCAGGGTCGTCCCGGTCGCATTCACGTCGTGAAGCCCGGCGACACGCTCTGGGACATCTCGGATGCCTACCTCGGCACGCCGTGGGTGTGGCCGTCGATCTGGACGGACAACACGGCCGAGGTCGAGAACCCGCACCGCATCTACCCGAAAGAGCGCATCTGGATCAGCCCGTACGAGATGCGAAAGGTGAGCGACGACGAGGCGGAGCAGCTGCTCGCGAACGAGCCGCCCGAGGCGCTCGCCGAGGAGCCGATGCCCGCGGCGATCGCCGACCCTGACGGCCCGGAGCCGGTGCGCCCGCGCTCGATGTACCGGTACACGGGGATCCAGACCACGGGCTTCGTCACGATGGAAGAGCTCGAAGGCGCGGCGACGATCATCGCCGGCCCAAAGAACCGGAACATGCTGACGGACCACACGGTGGTCGACATCGGCCTCGGTCAGAGCGAGGTCGCGGTGGGCGATCAGCTCGACGTGTTCCGCACCGGCGACACCGTGATCGATCCGAGCACCAGCCGCGAGCTGGGCAAGGTCACCGAGCAGCTCGGCTGGCTCGAGATCACCTCGGTCGGCGACGAGA
>DASTOI010000302.1:0-6518 GCA_035762585.1 Myxococcota bacterium | reverse complement strand
CTCGTGCTGATCGCCCCATTCTTGTTCGCCGCGATCTGCGGCGCGCAGGAGGCCGGCACCGACCTCACGCTCGCGAGCGCATATGTGTGGCGCGGCGTCACCGTCGTGAATCGCCCCGTTCTTCAGCCATCGGTCTATCTGTCGGCGCCGCTCGGACCGCTCTCTGTGACGGGCACACTCTGGTCGAACATCGAGCTCGGGAAGTACGACGGCGCATCCGACGTCAGCGAGACCGGCGGCACGTCCGCGTTCAACGTCGCCGAGCTCGATCCCTCGCTCGAGCTCGGGCTGCCGCTCGGCGAGCACGCGCTCGCGCTCGGCGTCGACGGCTTCTTCTATCCGAATCGCGCGGGGTACACGAGCGACGACAACGCGGCCGAGATCTTTCTGCGCCTCGATCTCGCGTTGCCGGGCGCGCCGAGCGTCGGCTGGTGGCGCGACGTCACCGCGATCGACGGCTCGTACTTCGAGGCGTCGCTCTCGCACTCGCTCGCGCTTCACGACGCGCTCTCGCTCGATCTCGCGTGCGCGGCCGGCTTCAGCCTCTCGCAAGGCGAGAACCTGCGCAGCGACGGCAGCGTGCGCCGGCCCGGCAACTTCGCGCGCGACGGCTTCACGCACTGGGAGAGCGGCGCGACGCTCAGCTTCTCATGGCGCGAGCTGACGATCGCGCCGTCCCTCTGGCTCGTGGTCGGACACGACCCGTGGACGAAGTACTCGTCCGCGACGCGCACGCGCGACGTGAAGCTGTGGGGCGCGCTCTCGGTCAGCTCGGCCTCGCTCTGGCCGGAGCGCTGAGCGATGGCCGCGCGCCTTCCGGTTCTGTCGTTGCGCTGGAGGGCGATCGGCTTCTTGCTCGTCGTCTCGGCGACGTTCGTCGCGGGCAGCCACCTGCTGCAGCGCGCGATCGTGCAGCCCGAGTTCGCGGCGCTCGAGAGTCGCCAGGCGGACGCCGACCTCGCGCGCGCTGTCGAGGCGATCGGGCGCGAATCGCAGGTGCTCGCGAACACCGCGCAGGACTACGGCGCGTGGGACGACACCTATCGCTTCGTCGCCGACGAGAACGCGGAGTACGTCGAATCGAACCTCGTGCCCGAGACACTCGCGAACCTCGGCGTCGACGCGATGGTGATCGCCCGCAGCGATGGCGAGGTCGTCTGGGGCCGGCGGCTCGATGATTCGGGCGAGCTCGTCCCGGACGCCGAGCTGATCGCAGCGCTCGTCGCGCGCGCGAACGGGCTCGTCGGCCATGCGGCGGCGACGTCGAAGGTGCACGGCGTGCTCGCGACGCCGGCGGGGCTGCTGCTCGTCGGCTCCGCCGCGATCACGAACAGCGCGCAGGACGCGCCTGTGCGCGGCAGCGTCGTGTTCGCGCGCCCGCTCGATGCCGACGAGGTCGCAGCGATCGGCGAGCGCACGCGCGTCGCGCTCTCGATCTCGCCGTTCGACGCGCCGCGCGCGAGCGCCGCGAGCGCGGATCATGCCGGCAGCACGCCGCACGGCGACGTTGGCGATGAACGGCACTGGCACGATCCCTCGAGCGCCGCGGTGTTGCGCAGCTTCGCGCCGCTGAATGACGTGAACGGAAAGCCCGCGCTGCTCGTGAAGACCGAGATGCAGCGCGAGCCGACGCAGCGCGCGGCCGCCGCGGCGCGGCTCTCGATGCTGTGCGGCGTCGCCGGCGGCCTCGTGATGATGCTCGTGATGTGGTGGGCGCTGGCGCGCTGGCTGGTGCGCCCGCTCGAGCGCGTCACCGCGCACGCGGGGCGTGTCGGCGCGGAGGGCGGCGCGAGCGCGAGCGAGCGGCTCGGCCTCACGACGCGCGACGAGATCGGCATCCTCGCGCGCGAGTTCGACGCGATGGTCGAGCGGCTCGAGCGCTCGCGCGCGGAGCTGATCGCGGTCGCGCATCAAGCGGGCCGCGCCGAGGTCGCGAGCGCGGTGCTGCACGACGTCGGCAACGTGCTGAACAGCGTCGCGGTCGCGGCGAGCGTCGCGAACGAGACGCTCGCGCGCTCCGAGGTCGGCTCGCTGCGGCGCGCGACCGACCTGCTCGAGCAGCACGCGGGCGACGTCGCCGCCTATCTCTCGCAGGACGCACAGGGGCGCCATCTCGTCCCGTTCCTCGCAGAGCTCGCGACGCAGCTCGAGAGCGAGCAGCACACGCTGAGCCGCGAGCTGAAGACGCTCTCCGCGGCGGTCGAGCACATCGCGGCGCTGGTGCGCGCGCAGAACCAGAACAGCTCGCCGCAAGCCGTGCTCGAGCAGCTCGATCCGAGCGTGCTGATCGAGCAGGCGCTCCAGCTGTGCGCGCAATCGTTCGAGCGGCACGCGATCTCGGTGCAGCGCCAGATCGAGAGCGGCCCGCCCGTCTGGCTCGACCGCCACCGCGCGCTCCAGGTGTTGGGGAACCTGCTGCGAAACGCCGACCACGCGATCCGCGAGACGCGGCGCGGCAGCGGCACGCTGCGGATCGCGCTGCGCCGCACGCGCGAGGAAGCGGGCGGCTGGATCGAGCTCGCGGTCGGCGACGACGGCATCGGCATCGCGCAGAGCGAGCTCGCGCGCATCTTCGCGCGCGGCTACTCGACGCGCGAAGGCGGCCAAGGCATCGGCCTGCACTACGCCGCGAACCTCGCGCGCGAGATGGGCGGCGAGCTGCGCGCCGAGAGCGCCGGACCGGGCCGCGGCGCGTGCTTCACGCTGCGCATCCCGGCACAGCAGAGGACGAGCGGATGAGCGCCATCGCGTCGCCTGCGCGTCGCGTGCTCGTGGTGGACGACCAGCCCGAGATCCACGCGGACTTCCGCAAAATCCTGTGTCCGGCCGAGCCGCCGAGCTCGCTGCGCCGCGCGAAGGAGCGGCTGTTCGGGCAGGGCGTGCCCGGCTCGCCCGAGGAGCCCCCGCGCTTCGAGGTGCGCTCCGCGCACCAAGGCCAAGAGGGCGTGCGCGAGATCGCGCGCGCGTGTGCGGCGAACGAACCGGTGCAGGTGGCGTTCGTCGATATGCGCATGCCTCCCGGCTGGGACGGCCTGACGACGATCCGCGCGCTCTGGGAGGCGGATCGGAACGTCCAGGTCGTGCTCTGCACCGCATACTCCGATGAATCGCTCGATCGCGTGACCGGGTCGCTCGGCAACGCGGACAAGCTGCTCGTGCTGAAGAAGCCGTTCGAGCCGATCGAAGTGCTCCAGCTCGCGACCGCGCTCAGTGAGAAGTGGCAGGCGGAGCGTCACGCGGAGCTGCAGCTCGGCGAGCTAGAGCGCCTCGTGCAGGAGCGCACCGCGGCGATCGAGCATGCCGCGCTGCACGACCGGCTCACCGAGCTCCCGAACCGCGCGCTGCTGCTCGACCGGCTCGCGAGCGCGATCGATCTCACGCGCCGCGATCCGCGCCGGCGCTTCGCACTCTTGTTCCTCGACATCGACGGCTTCAAGGGCGTGAACGATTCGCTCGGGCATGCCGAGGGCGACCAGCTGCTCGTGCGCGTCGCCGAGCGCATTCGGCACTGCCTGCGCGCGAGCGACGTCGTCTCGCCTGCGAGCTTGCCCGCGCGGCTCGGCGGCGACGAATTCCTGATGCTGCTCGAGGGGCTGGCGCACCCCTCGGACGTCGCGCGCGTCGCGCAGCGCCTGCTCGCCGCGCTCGCGGAGCCGCATCGCGTCGGGCCGCACCAAGTCTCGGTGAGCGCGAGTGTCGGCATCGCGACCAGCGATCGCGGCTACGCCACGCCGAGCGACATGCTGCGCGACGCGGACATCGCGATGTACCGCGCCAAGAGCGCCGGCGGCGCGCGCTACGTGCTGTTCGACGAGGCGATGCACCGCGAGGTGTCGGCGCGCCTCTCGCTCGAGGCCGCAGTGCGGAAGGCGGTCGCCGACGACGCGCTCGATCTGCACTACCAGCCGATCGTGCGGATCGCGGACGGCCGCATCGAAGGCTTCGAGGCGCTCGTGCGCTGGAAGCCGGCGAGCGGCGAGCGCGTCTCCGCCGGCGAGCTGATCGCGGTGGCCGAGGAGACCGGGCTGATCCAGCAGCTCGGGCTCCAGCTGTTACGGCGCGGCTGCGACCAGCTCGCGCGCTGGCACGCCGAGCTGCCCGACGCGCGCGATCTGCGGCTCAGCGTGAACCTCTCGCGGCGGCAGCTGCTCGATTCCGAGTTTTCGACGCGCGTCGCCGAAGTGATCCGCGGGAGCGGCGTCGACGCGACGCGGCTCGGCCTCGAGATCACCGAGACCAGCGTGCTGCACGATCTCGAGGGCGCGATCGCGGTGCTGCGCCGGCTGCGCGGGCTCGGCGCGATGGTGCTGCTCGACGA
This sequence comes from Myxococcota bacterium, assembly GCA_035762585.1. GTDB lineage: Bacteria > Myxococcota_A > UBA9160 > UBA9160 > UBA6930 > VGRF01. Next base: position 2,200 of record DASTOI010000302.1, on the reverse strand, counting down.
CTTCGGGAGCGGCTACTCGGCGATCGCGCACCTGCACCGGATGCCGCTCGGCGCGATGAAGATCGACCGCCTGCTGCTCACGCAGGCGCACGACGAGGCGCGCCACGCGGTCACGCTGCGCGCGATGGTCTCGATCGCGAAGGCGTTCGGGCTCGCGACGGTCGCCGAGGGCATCGAGACGCGCAGCCAGCTCGCGCTCGCCGAATCGCTCGAGATCGATTTCGGGCAGGGCTTCCTCTATTCGCCCGCGGTTCCCGCCGAGGACGCTGCGGCGATGGTTCGGCGCGGGCGCGTGCTCGCTCCGGGCGAGGACTGGACGCCGCGCGCGGGGACTCTGCGCGAGCCGATCAGCTGACCGGTCGCGGTCAGCACTTCGACGCGCACGCGCGCGCTTCCGGGCTCGCCGTCGCCCGCGAGCTTCGCGCGCGAGAGCTCGTCCCAGACGCGAAAGCCGGCGCCGTGCGCGGTGATCGCGACGTCCCGCGATGCCCGTAATAGCTCGGCGCCGCGCTGCCATTGCACGCTCACGTGGACGGGCACCGGCACTGGCGCGGCGACGCGCACCGTCGCGCGGATCGTCTCGCCGGTGTCCTCGAACGTGAAGGCCGCAGCGCGCAGCGGCGCGGGCGGAACGAGGCGAGGAAGCAGAAAGAGCGCGGCCGCGAGCGCTGCGACCGGCAGCGCGCCGAGCAGCCGCGCGCCATGGCCGCGCCCGCGCGGCGCGCTGATCAGCACGCCCAGCGCGGCGGCGAACAGCGCGAGCCCGAGCGCGAGTGGCTGCGCGAGCGTGAACGGCGTGCGCAGCGCGAGCGGCAGCAAGAGCTGGAGCGCGGCGTACGCGACCGCGAAGAAGTAGCTCGCCGCGAACGCCGAGCTGCGGCGCAGCCAGCGATCGAACGTGAGATCGAGGCATGCGAGCGCCGCGAGGCCGCCGAGCGCGAGCGTGAACGCGAGGTTCGGCGAGTCGAGCGTCGTCGAGCGCGCGTAGAACGGCAGCAGAAAGAACAGCGTCTCCTGATAGAACACCCGCGTCGCGTAGGACGCGACGCCCATGCGCAGCGACTGCGGCCGCGCGGCCGGAAACTCGCTGCGGCAGAAGAACAGCGTCGAGAGCCAAACGAAGGCGAGCAGCCCGAGGACCCACGCCGCGAAGTCCGGGCGCTCCTCCGCGAGCACCGCGACCGCGCAGCCCTGCGCGAGCGCCCAGAGCGAGTGCGCGATCCAGAACGTGCGCCCGTGCCGCTCGCGCAGCCCCCGTGCACGGGCGCGCAGCGACGTCCAGCGCTGCGCGACGGAGGGAGGCATGGCGGCGGATCGTCGCGGTTCGAGCGCGCGCGTGCGAGCCACACCTCCCCTATCGTGCGCGCCCTTTCTCGAAGGAGCACAGATGGACTACACGGTCGTTCTCGTCGATAGCCCCGCGCCGCACGTCCGGCGCATCACGATGAATCGCCCCGAGAAGCGCAACGCGCTGAATCACGCGCTGCGCGGGCAGCAGCTCGACGCGCTCTACCAAGGCGACGCCGACCCCGACGTGAAGGTCCAGATCGTGCGCGGCGCGGGCCCGAGCTTCTCCGCCGGCTACGACCTCGGCGGCGGCAACGAGGGCCAGCAGCTGCCGTTCTACACGAGCGACAGCGACGGCCAGTGGCCGCGCCACGTAACAACCGGCTGGATGGGCATCTGGGATCTCGGCAAGCCGGTGATCGCGCAGGTTCACGGCTACTGCCTCGCCGGCGGCAGCGAGCTCGCGACCGGCTGCGATCTCGTCTACTGCGCCGAGGACGCGAAGATCGGCTACCCGGCCGTGCGCTTCGGCGTTCCCGACATGCACTTCCACGCGTGGATGGTCGGCATGCGCATGGCGATGGAGATGATGGTCACGGGCGACTCCATCTCCGGCGTCGAGGCCGCGCAGCTCGGCTGGGCGACGCGCGCGTTCCCGGCGGATCAGCTCGAGGCGCGCGTGCTCGACGTTGCGCAGCGCATCACGCAAATCCCGACCGACGTGCTCCAGCTCAACAAGCGCGTCGTGCACCGGCAGATGGAGATGATGGGCTTCCGGACCGCGATGCGCGTCGGCACCGAGCTGTGCGCGCTCGGCACGCACCAGAAGAGCATGCACGAGTTCCTGAAGGCCACACGCGAGAAGGGACTGACCGACGCCCTCCAGCAGCGCGACAAGCCCTTCGGCGACTAC
>DASTOI010000301.1:0-2949 GCA_035762585.1 Myxococcota bacterium | reverse complement strand
GCGCGCCTCTGGCCCGGCGAGCGCGCGGCGCTCGCCGAGCTCGCGCTTCGCGACGCCCTCATGCTCCCCAAGAGTGGTGCTCTCTCGCTGCAAGTCGCGGCGGAATGCGGCGCGCACGCGGCGAGCCTGCGTTTTGCGATCCGCACCGCCGGCAGCAGCGCCGCCTTCGAGCCGGTCGCGAGCTGTCGCGTTGTGCGCGCCGCGCCGCCGGCGCAGGCGACGCCCGATCTCGATGCGCTCCGCGCGCGCTGCAGCGAGCCCGAGGAGCAGAACGATTTCTACGCCGCGCTCGAAGCGAGCGGGCTCGCGGTGCCGAAGGAGCGGCGCGCGCTGCGCGAGGCGCGCTACGGAATGGACGAGGCGCTCGCGAAGCTCTCGCACGCGGCGCCGCCGGCAGAGAACGCGCCGGCTGCTCCGCTGCTGCTGGACGCCGCGCTCCAGCTCCTCGTGCGGCTCGCGGAGCGCGCCGGCGACGACGCGCTCTCGCGCTTCGAGCTCGCCGCCGCGGAGGGGGTGGCGCTCGGAGCGGCGTCCGTGACGAGCGAGCTGTTCGCGCATGCACGCCTCGCGCCGCGACAGGATTCGGCGTGCGAAGACCTGATCGGCGACGTCGCGTTGCTCGACTCGCGCGGCGAAGTGATCGCAGCGGTGACGGGCGCGCGCATCGTGCGCAGCGCGAAGCCGATCGTGCCCGGCGCCGGCCCCTTCCTGTATGAGCTCGCGTGGCGCCCGGTCGACGCGGCGGGCACGGCGGACGAGCCGCAGCGCGCACTGCGGGACGGCGTCCTCTGCGCGCCGCGCCTCGTACCGCTCTCGCTGCCGGAGAGCGCGGCGCGGCGCGCCGCCGCCGGCGAGCGCGAGTTCGCAGCCGAGGCGGCGGAGCCGACACGCCTCACCGGCGCGTTGCTGCGCGAGCGGTCTCCGCGCGCGCCAGGCGCGGGCGAAGTCGCGCTCGAGGTGAAGGCCGCCGGGCTCTCGTTCCTCGACGTGCTGCGCAGCTTCGGTCTCGAGGGCGACGACGCGCCGGGGCTCGGCTGCGAGCTCGCCGGCATCGTGCGCGAGGTGGGCCGCGGCGTCACTGCGCTGCGTGCGGGCGACGACGTGTTCGGCTTCGCGCCGGGCGCGCTCGCGTCGCGAGTGATTACGGACGCACGCACGCTGCTGCGCAAGCCGGCGCAGCTCTCGTTCGAGCACGCCGCGGCGTTGCCGCTCGCGCGCGCCGTCGCGCAGCACGCGCTGCGCCAGCTCGCGCGCGTGCGAGCGGGCGACCGCGTGCTCGTGCACTCCGCGGGAGGCGCGATCGGACAGGCGGCCGTTGCGCTCGCGGTCCGCGCCGGCGCCGAAGTCGCGGCGACCGCGGGCAGCGAAGCGAAGCGCGCGAGCCTGCGCGCGCACGGCGCCGCGTACGTCGCGGATTCACGCTCGCCGCGCGCCGCCGACGATCTGCTCGCACAGACCGGCGGGCGCCTCTTCGACGTCGCGCTCGATCTCGCGGGCGACGGCGTCCCGCTCTCCGTGCTCGCTTCCGGCGGCCGCTTCGTCGCGATGCAGCGCACGGGCCGAGCGAACGGCTTCGATCGCGGGCCGTCGCGCCGCAATCTGTCGCTGCACTCGCTCGATCCGCGCGAGCTCCTCCAGTCGAAGCCCGAAGAGCTCGTCGCAGCGCTGCGCGATTCGCTCGCCGAAGCGAGCGACTCGGAGCTCGCGTCGCCGCCGCTCTGCGTCTTCCCGATCTCGCAGCTCGGCCGCGCGATTCGCTTCATGGCGCAGGCGCGCCACGAAGGGAAGGTCGTCGTCTCGCTCGCGCAGCGCGGCGAAGCGAAGCTCACGCCGCTCGGCGCCGGGGAGCGCATCGCGAGCGGCGCGGTGCTCGCCTTTGGCGAGCTCGGACGGTTCCCCGCGGTCGCGCATTGGCTCGCGGCGCAGCGCCCGCGCGAGCTCCTGTGCGTGAGCGAGGGCGAGAGCCTCGAGGCCGCGAGCGCGAAGCTGAGCGCTCCGCTGCGCGCCGTCGTGTTCGCGCCGAGCGGCGGCAGCGCTCGCGATGCGATCGCGCGAGCGAGAGAGATCGTCTCGCTCGCGAGCGAGCAGGGCGCCGCGCTCACGTGGCTGCTCGCCGATGCGAACGCGGTGCTCGAGCCGCACGCGCATCCCGACACAGCGAAGCTCGCCGGCGCGTTCTCCGATCTCGCGCGCGCTCGGCGCGCGAGCGGCGAGCCCGTCAGCGCGCTCGCGCTCGGCGCGCTCGCGGTGACGCCGGGGGCCGCGGCGCAGCTCACGCGCATCGCGCAATCGGACGTCGCGGCGTGCATCCTCCACGCGACCGCGCCCGGCGCGTGGGATCCCGCCAGCGCGCCGCTGCTGCGCGAGCTCGGCGCCGCGAACGCGCCGGCCGCTTCGAAGCTCGCGAGCGCCTCGCCGGAGGAGCGCCGTGCGAAGCTGCGCGAGCTCGTCGGCGCCGCGCTCGCGATCGTGCTGCGCCTCAGCGCCGCCGAGCGCGCGCGCATCGACTGGCATCGGCCGCTCGCCGAGCTCGGGCTCGATTCGCTGATGGGCGTCGAGTTACATGCGCGCATCGAAGAGGCTGCCGGCATCGAGATTCCGCCGGCGCTGCTGTTCGCCGAGCCGAACCTCGAAGCAGTCGTCGAGCGCATCTCCGCGTCGCTCGCCAAGAGCGCTTAGGGGGCCGCATGGACGCGCGCATCACCACGGCCGACGGCGTCACGCTCGCGATCGGCGACCCGCGCGGCGAAGGCGCGCCGGTCGTCTTCGTGCACGGCTTCTCGAACGACCGCTTCGTGTGGGACGACCTCGCGGCCGCGCTACCCGAGCGCTTCCGGCCGCTCGGCTACGACCTGCGCGGCCACGGCGATTCCGGCTGGTCGCTCGATTGCGCATACCACCTGCTCGATCACGCGCGCGATCTGCGCGCGGTCTTCGACGGGCTCGGCA
>DASTOI010000300.1:0-5038 GCA_035762585.1 Myxococcota bacterium | reverse complement strand
ACGCCGCGTTCTACGCGCGCGCGGCCGAGTTCTACCTGGCGCCTGGCGATCGCAAGAAGCTCCCGACCTACGATCGCTTCGTCTCGCTGTTCGACGAGGCGGTGCCGGCCGCGCGCGCCGCGCGAACGAGCGTTCCGTTCGAAGGGAAGTCGCTGCCGGCGATCGTGATCCCAGCGGCTGACTCGGCCCCCGAGAAGCACGTCGTGCTGCTGCACGGCGGCTTCGATTCGCTGATGGAGGAGCTATACGACTTCGGCCTCGCGCTCGCGGAGGCGGGCTATCGGATCGTGCTGTTCGAAGGGCCCGGCCAGGGCGCCGCGCTGCGAAAGAGCGGGCTGGCGATGAAGCCGGATTGGGAACGACCCGTCGCGGCGGTGCTGAACCACTTCGCGATCGAGACCTGCACGATCCTCGGCATCTCGCTCGGCGGTCTTCTCGCACCGCGCGCGGCCGCGTTCGAGCCGCGAATCGCGCGCGTGATCTGCTGGGACGTTCTCGACGAGTTCTTCGACTGCTTCGCGTCGCGAAGCGCAGCTCTCGCGCGAACACTGGCGCTTCTCTCGCGTAGCGGAGCGCGCCGCGCGCTGAACGCGCTACTCGGCAGCGCGATGCGGCGCGACGCCGACCTCGCGTGGGTCCTCGGGCACGGCATGCACGTGAGCGGGTCGCGGGACCCGTACGAATTCGTCGGCTGGCTCCGCTCCCTCCGCACGGCCGATTTCTCGAACCGCATCACGCAGGACGTGCTGCTGCTCGCGGGCGCCGAGGATCACATCGTCCCGGTGCATCAGCTCCTCCGTCAGGCAGCGGCGCTGACGAGCGCGCGCTCCGTGACGACGAGGCTGTTCACACGCCGCGAGCACGCACACAACCACTGTCAGATCGGAAACGCAGGGCTCGCGCTGCGCGTGATGACCGACTGGCTCGATGCGAACGCCGCCGCGGCCTGAGAAGCGAGCGCACGGCGCGCCCGCGAGTCGCCGTGGTGATAGGGTGGCCGTGGGGGATTAGGGACCAGGAGCTGAAGTGGTACGCCGCGCCGCCCTCGCGCTCGTCGCGTCTCTCTGGATTCCCGCGAGCGCCGCGGCCGGGCCGCTCGTCTCGGCGACATTGCGGCTGATGCCGCCGACCGGAGCGCTCGGAAGCGTTCCTTTGGCGGTCACCTCCACGGTGGCGACCGGCACGCTCGTCGCGAGCTGGTCTTCTTGCCGGAGCCCGCGTCCGCGACGCTCGCGCTCGGCTCGGTTGCCGCACTCGCGATCGGGGCCAGGCGGCAGCGCCGGGCGCGCGGCCGCCGCCGGCCGTAGCAGCTCAAGCCTTCCCCCCGCCCCGCCGCTGCACTCCCCTAATGGCGCGGGGGGTCGGCATGCACTCGGTCTGGATCATCGGCGGCGCGTTCGGGCTGTTCGCGATGGGGATGCTCGGGGTCGGCGCCGCATGGATCGCCGCGGCGGCGGTGGTTTGGCTCGGGCTCACGTTCAACGCGATCGTCGCGGTGAAGAACGAGGCCGAGAACGCGCTCTCGGGCGTCTCGGTGATGCTGAAGAAGCGCTTCGACCTGATCCCGAGCCTGGTCGATTCCGTGCAGCGCTACCTCGAGCACGAGCAGGGCGTGCTCGAGGAGATCACGCAGCTGCGCGCGCAGGCGGGCGCGCGCGGCGTGACGCCCGAGCAGGCGAATGCGCTCGATGGGCAGCTCGCGCGCGCGATGAATCAGCTGATCGCGACGGCCGAGAGCTACCCCGAGCTCAAGGCGAGCGAGAATTTCCAACAGCTGCAGCGCGCGCTGAACGAGGTGGAGGAGCAGATCTCCGCGGCGCGTCGCTCGTACAACGCGGCGACGAAGAGCTACAACGACACGGTGCAGATGTTCCCGACGAACCTCTTCGCTGCGGTGCTGGGTTATCAGGCGCGCGTGTTCTTCGAGGCGCCGAAGGGTCACGAGGCGAATCCCGACGTGATGGCGCGTTTCCGGTCGCACCAACCGAAGAAGTAGGGCGACGGCGCGTGCGATCACGCGAGGAGTTCGACGCGTTCCTGCGCGAGCAGATCGCGCCGAAGCTGCGCGGCCTCGAGAGCCAGCGGCGCGCGGCGGTTCGCGCGGCGCGCGTCGACTGGCGCTGGAAGGGCGCGCTCGCAGCGGCGGGCGTTGCCGGCTGGATCGCGACGCAACAGCTCTGGACGGCCGTGGTTCTCGCCGCGCTGCCGTGGCTGATCGAGGCCTATCGCAAGCTGCGCGCGGCGCACGAGATGGCGCCGATCATCCGCGGCGAGGTGCTGAAGCCCGCGATCGAGTTCTGGGACCCGAGCTTCCGCTACCGCTCCGACGAAGGCATCCCGCAGTCCGTGTTCGAGGCGAGTCGGCTCTTCGCCGGCGAGTCCTTCAACCGTTACTCGGGCGAAGACCTCGTGTCCGGGCGGCACGGCGCGACCGAATTCCGCTTCTCGGAGCTTCGCGTCGCGCACGTGACGCGCAGCAACAAGCGGAGTCACACCCGCACCGTCTTTCGCGGGCTCTTCTTCATCGCAGACTTCAACAAGTCGTTCCGCGGCCAGACGCTCGTGCTGCCCGATCATGCGGAGCGCTCGCTCGGGACGCTCGGCCGTGCGTTCCAATCACTCGCGAGCGCGTTCTCGAACCTCACGCTCGTCGAGCTCGAGAATCCGGAGTTCGAACGCCACTTCGTCGTCCACTCGAGCGACCCGACCGAGGCGCGCTACGTGCTCTCGCCGAGCTTGATGGAGCGCATCCTGAGCTTCCATCGCAAGACCGGCGCGAAGCTGCGCCTCGCGTTCCTTGCCGGCCGCGTCTGCGTCGCGATTCCGACGGAGACCGATCGCTTCCGGGTGGACGCGCTCGCGCCGCTCACGCTCGACGACGTGCGGCGCTGGGCCGGCGACCTGCTGTTCGCAATCAGCCTGATCGACGAGCTCGACCTGAACACGCGCATCTGGTCGAAGGCGGCGCCGGCGGCGTAACCGCCCGCCGGGTTCGCAGCGACTTCGCCCGCTGCCTGGCGCGACTCTTGCGTGACGCGGGCCGAACGACCGCGGAATGCGGAGGATCATGCGCGTGCGCGCGCGAGTGGGGATTTTGTAGAAACTGCTCGTCCTCCGTCGGACGTTTGTAGTTTTTGCGCCATTCGTGGGCACCGTGATCCGGTTTTGTCGGAGCACGGTGATGACGACGACGACCCCCACCGCGTCTCGGCGCCGCAATGGGAAGGCGACCACCGCTCCTCCCATCGCCGCGGGGCCCTCGCCCGCCGACCTGCGCCAGCTCTTGCGCGCGCTCGAGTCCGTGCGCGATGGCGACTTCTCCGTGCGCCTCCCAGTCGAGTGGACCGGCCTGCTCGGCCGCGTCGCGGACCGCTTCAACGAGATCGTCGCGTTCAACGAGGAGATGGCGAACGAGCTCGCGCGCATGGCGCAGGTGCTGGGCAAGGAAGGGAAGCTGAGCCGGCGCCTGCGCATCGCGCGCACGCGCGGCGCATGGGGCGAGATGCAGGTCGCCTACAACGGCGTGATCGACGACCTGGTCCGTCCGATCACCGAGGTGACGGGTGCGATCGCAGCGGTCGCGCAGGGGAATCTGCTCCAGACCGTCGCGCTCGAGGTCGACGGGCGGCCGCTCGCGGGCGAGTTCCTGCGCTCGGCGTCGATCGTCAACACGATGATCAAGCAGCTCGGCGTGTTCACGTCCGAGGTGACGCGCGTCGCGCGCGAGGTCGGCACCGAAGGAAAGCTCGGCGGCCAGGCGCAGGTGCGCGAGGTCAGCGGCGTCTGGCGCGAGCTCACCGAGAGCGTCAACTCGATGGCGTCGAACCTGACCGGCCAGGTGCGCGCGATCTCGGAGGTGACGATCGCAGTCGCGAACGGCGACCTCTCGCGCAAGATCACCGTCGACGTCCGCGGCGAGATCCTGCAGCTGAAGGAGGCCATCAACACGATGGTCGATCAGCTGCGCTCGTTCGCGAGCGAGGTCACACGGGTCGCGCGCGAGGTCGGCACCGACGGCAAGCTCGGCGGCCAGGCGGTCGTGCCCGGCGTCGCCGGCACCTGGAAGGACCTCACCGACAACGTGAACGCGATGGCGAGCAACCTGACTTCTCAGGTCCGCAACATCGCCGAGGTCTCGTCCGCGATCGCGCGCGGCGACCTCTCGCGCAAGATCACCGTCGACGTGCGCGGCGAGATCCTCGAGCTGAAGAACACCATCAACACGATGGTCGACACGCTGAACGCGTTCGCGGGCGAGGTCACACGGGTCGCGCGCGAGGTCGGCACCGACGGCAAGCTCGGCGGCCAGGCGGACGTGCCGGGCGTCGGCGGGACGTGGAAGGACCTAACAGACAGCGTCAACTTCATGGCGTCGAACCTGACGGCGCAGGTGCGCAACATTGCCGAGGTCGCGACCGCGATCGCCGGCGGCGATCTCTCGAAGAAGATCACCGTGAACGTGTCGGGCGAGATCCTGCTCTTGAAGGAGACGCTCAACACGATGGTCGACCGGCTGAACGCGTTCGCCGGCGAGGTCACACGGGTCGCGCGCGAGGTCGGCACCGAGGGACGGCTCGGCGGGCAGGCGCAGGTGCCCGGCGTCGCCGGCACCTGGAAGGACGTCACCGACTGCGTCAACTCGATGGCGAACAATCTGACCGCGCAGGTGCGCAACATCGCCGAGGTCGCGACCGCGATCGCGAGCGGCGACCTCTCGAAGAAGATCACCGTCGACGTTTCGGGCGAGATCCTGCAGCTGAAGCAGACGCTGAACACGATGGTCGATCAGCTGAACGCGTTCGCGAGCGAGGTCACACGGGTCGCGCGCGAGGTCGGCACCGAGGGAAATCTCGGCGGCCAGGCGCAGGTGCAGGGCGTCGCCGGCACCTGGAAGGACCTAACAGATAGTGTCAACTCGATGGCGTCGAACCTGACCGCGCAGGTGCGCAACATCGCCGAAGTCGCGACCGCGGTCGCGCAGGGCGACCTCTCGAAGAAGATCACCGTCGACGTTTCGGGCGAGATCCTGCAGCTGAAG
>DASTOI010000299.1:0-2614 GCA_035762585.1 Myxococcota bacterium | reverse complement strand
GCGTGCGCGCAGCGAGCGCGCAAGCGCCGGCGCGACCGTCTTTTACACGCACTACGACGGCTTCATCTTCCGGCGCGATACCGGCAACGTCGTCGACGACTTGCCGGAACGGATCTACTCGGACAGCGACGCGCGCTTCATCGGCGTCGAGCTCGAAGCCGACGCGGAGCTCGCGCGCTTCGGCGACGCGCGGCTCACGCTCGAAGGCGCGTTCGACGTCGTGCGCGCCGAGCGCGCGAACGGCGACGATCTGCCGCGCATCCCGCCGATGCGGCTGCGCAGCCAGCTGCGGCTCTCGTCGACGCACGTCGACGCGAACCTCGGCTTCTCGTGGGCCGCGCGGCAGAAGAAGATCGCCGCGTTCGAGCGCGAGACCGGCTCCTATTTCTTCCTCGACGCCGGCGTCGCGTGGCGGCCGCTCGAGCAGCTGCCCGGCCTCTCGCTGCGGCTCGACGGCCGCAACCTGCTCGACGAGCAGGGCCGCAACCACGTCTCGTTCCTGAAGGAGTTCGCGCCGTTGCCCGGCCGCAGCGTGCGCACGACGGTCGCGCTGGAGTTCTGAGCCCCGCCAGGGTGCCGGCGCGCGGGAGCCAGGGCCCGCGCGCCGGCCACGGTTGGGCAGTCAGCTCTTCGGCTTGCGGAAGCGCAGCGTCATTCGGTCGCTCTCGCCGATCGCCGCGTACTTCTCACGGTCCTTCTCGCCTTCCGCGAAGTTCGGCGGCAGCGTCCAGACGCCCTTCGGATAGTCCTTCGTGTCGCGCGGGTTGGCGTTGATCTCGGAGCGCGCGTCGAGGACGAAGCCCGCGGCTTCGGCCGCCGCGACCACCGCGGCCTCGGGCACGTAGCCGCTCTTTGCGCTGGCGGTCGCATCGGCGCCAGCCGGCGCGCGGTGCTGAACGACGCCGAGCACGCCGCCCGGCTTCAGCGCGCGGAACGCCTCGCGATAGATCGCATCGTGATATCCGCCGTTCAGCCAGCCGTGGTTGTTACGGAACGTGACGATCAGGTCGTAGCTGGCCGGCTCGCCGAGCACGAGCTGCTCGGGCGGCGCGACGCGAACCACGTCGACGTGCCCGAGGCGCGCCTCGTGCGCCGCGAGCCACGCGTCGTACGCGCGCGCCGCCTCCGCGACGCGCGGCTCGGCGGCGTTCGGGTCGGCGTTCGTGACGGCGAGCCGGCCGCGCTCCTTCAGGACGGGCCCGAGGATCTCGGTGTACCAGCCGCGGCCCGGCCACAGCTCGAGCACGCGCATGTCCGGCTCGAGGCCGAAGAACTGGAGGGTCTCGACCGGACGGCGATGCGCGTCGCGCGCGCGGTCCTCCGGCTTTCGCTCGGGCGAGGCGACGGCCGCGCGCAGCAGCTCCTCCGTCGCGGCGCTTCCGGTCGCAGCGGAGAGGACGAAGCCAATGGACACGAGGGCGAGCTTCACGCAGCGCATGGGGTCTCCTTCAGAGCGAGAGGAATTCTCGCGCGCAGCGCTCGATGCGCGCGAGCACGGATTTGCGGCCGAGGATCGCGAGCGTCTCGCCGAGCGGCGGGCTCGCGGCGGTTCCGGTCAGCGCGACGCGCAGCGGCTGCGCGACCTGCCCGATGCCGAGGCCGCTCGCCGCGCAGAACGCGGCGATCGCGGCGTCGATCGCCGCGGGCTCGAACGGCGCGATCTCGGCGATCGCGGAGCGCACGCGCTCCAGCACGGCGCTGCCGCCCGGCTCGCCCTTCGCGAGCCACTTCGCGACGGCCTTCTCGTCGTACGCGAATGCATCGTCGGCGACGAGCGCGAAGCGCCCGGGTCCCCCGTGCGCGCTCGCGGCGGCGAGCGTCGCGCAGCGGGTCTTCATCGCAGTGGCGAACACGAGCGCGCGTGCCGGGTCGGCGAGCACGCGCTGCGGATCGGTGCCGCTCGCGGCGACGACATCGCGGTAGCGCTCGCACCACGCGCGCCAGCGCGCGAGCCACTCCGCGTCGGCGAGGGCCGCGAGCTGCTCCTGCGAGAACGCGAGCAGCTTCGCGCGGTCGAACTTCGCGTTGCCGCGCCCGACGCGCTCCAGCGAGAACTTCTCGGCGATCTCCGAGAGCGTGAAGCGCTCGCGGTCGCGGCCGTCGGCGAGCTTCTCACCCGGGTTCCACCCTAACAGTGCGAGGTAGCCCACCACGGTCTCGGGCAGGTACCCGGCGCGCCGGAAGTCTTCGACCGAGACGCTCGGCAGCTCGAGCGCGAGCGCGCGCTCGAGCGCCTCGACCTCGCTCGTCTCGAGCTGCAGCTTCGTGCTCGCGAGCCAGTCCGCGAGGCGCTTCGCATCCACCGCCGCCTCGGCGCGCGCGCGGGCGGCGGCGTCCGCGCTCACGCGCGCCTGCGTCTGGAGCCGCGCCTGCTTGTCCTTGTCGCGCTTGCTGAGCTTCGAGCCGTCGGGGTTCTGGATCAGCGGGATGTGCGCGTACGCCGGCGTCGCGTAGCCGAGCGCGCGCTGCAGCGCGATGTGCTTCGGCGTGTTGTTGAGGTGCTCGGGGCCGCGCAGCACGTGCGTGACGCCCATCGCTTCGTCGTCGACGACGACCGCGAGGTGATAAGTCGGATAGCCGTCGCGCTTGCGCAGCACGAAGTCGTCGATCTGCT
>DASTOI010000298.1:0-8759 GCA_035762585.1 Myxococcota bacterium | reverse complement strand
CGAGGATCGGGTGCGCGTACGCGAGGCGGCTGACTACGCAGTGCGGGTCGATCCGGTCGGCGCCGTTCAGCGTGACGAGCAGCCGGCGCTTCGCGGCGATGTTCTGCAGTCGCGAGACGTCGTAGCTGACGAGCACGCGGGCGCGCGGCTCTCGCGGCACGACGCTGTTCCAGCTCGCGCGCGCCCGCGCTCGCCGCGCCAGCAATGTCTCGTCCGTGTGGAGGACCGCGTCATTGTGCGAGTAGCGGAATGCGCCGAGCACGCTGCGCTCGAGCGCGGTCGACTGCGCGAGCATCGCGAGCGCCGCGTCGGCGTGGACCGCGACGATCGCGCGCTCGAAGCGCTCGGCGCCGCGTGCCGCAATGAGTCGAACGCCTGCGTCGCTTCGCTCGAGCGTGAGCACGCGCTCACCGCAGCGGAAGCGCGCGCGCGAGCGCGCCGCCAGCGCGTCGACGTAGCGCCGCGAGCCACCCGTCACAGTTCGCCATTTCACCGCGCCGCCCCGTCCCAGCATCCCGTGATTCGCGAGAAAGCGCGCGAAGCCGAGCGCGGGCATCTCGAGCACGTCGGCATTGCCCGCGGACCAGATCGCCGCGCCGAGCGGCAGCGCGTACCACTCCGAGAATGCGCTCGAGTAGCCGCGCCCTGACAAGTAATCGCGCAGCGTCACCTTCGCGTCGCGGCGCGCGAACAGGAGCTGCGCGTCGCGCTCGAAGCGCAGGATCTCGCGCAGCATGCGCAGGAACGCGGGCCGCAGCGCGCGAGCCGGCGTCGCGAACAGCCCGGCGAGCCCGCGGCTCGACCACTCGAGCCCCGTGCGCTCGCACGCGACGCTGAAGCTCATGTCGGACGGCTGCGTCGCGACGCCGAGCTCGCCGAACAGGCGCGTCAGCTCGGGATAGGTCGTCTCGTTGTAGACGATGAAGCCGGTGTCGACGGCGTGCGCGCGGCCATCCACGGCGACCGTCACGGTGTTCGCGTGCCCGCCCAGCTGCGACGACGCCTCGAACAGCGTGACCTCGTGGCGCTCGCCGAGGCGCAGCGCGCACGCGAGGCCGGAGATTCCCCCGCCGACGATCGCGAGCTTCATCGCGCAAGCTCGCGCGGCGCGAGAAGCAGATGCGAGACCCACCACTCCTGCCCGCCGCGGTAGCCGAACAGCTCGGAGCAGCCGAGGAAGAACAGCCGCCAGCGCTGGAACCAGAGCCGCTCGTTGCCGGCGCCGTAGACGTCGCGCAGGATCGGCAGCGCGCGCCGCTTGTTACGGTCCCAACTCGCGAGCCAGGCGTCGCTCGTCTTCGCGTAATGCGTGCCGTCCACGCGCCAGCGCGCTTCGACGCGCAGGTCGTCCTGGAACGCGAGCAGCCAGTCGTCCGACGGCATCATGCCGCCGGTGAAGAAGTGGCGCGCCATCCAATCGCCCTCGCCGGACGGCTCGTACGGATACGCCGCGGCGCGATGCGCGAAGTGATGCACGAACAGCCGCCCGCCCGGCGCGAGCCAGCGCGCGATGCGCCCGAGCAGCGCGCCGTGGTTGCGCACGTGCTCGAACATCTCGATCGAGACGACGCGGTCGAAGCGCTCGCCCGGGTCGAAGTCGTTCACGTCGGCGGTGACGACCTCGAGGTTGCGGAGCGCGAGGCGATCGGCCGCGCCGAGGACGTGCTCGCGCTGGCTCTTCGCGTTCGAGACGGCGAGCACGCGGCTCGCGGGGAAGCGGCTCGCGCACCAGAGCGCGAACGAGCCCCAGCCGCAGCCGAGATCGAGAATGCGCTGGCCGTGCGCGATCTGCGCGCGCGCCGCCGTCAGCGCGAGCATCGCGTCCTCCGCCTCGGCGAGCGTGCGGACGCCCGACGGCCAGATCGCGCAGCTGTACTTCAGGCGCGGGCCGAGCATCCGCGCGAACAGCTCGGCGGGCAGCTCGTAGTGCTGGCGATTCGGCGCGTCGACGGCGAGCGCGATCGGCGCGCGGCGGGCCTCTGCGAGAAAGCGCTCGTGGAGATCGAGCGATCGCTCGCAGTCGCCGGCGGAGATCTCGCGCAGACGCTCGCGCAGCAGGCGGCGAATGCCGAGGCGGATCAGCGCAGTGGGCAGCACGCCGCGTTCAGCGAGCGTCGTCGCGTCCATCGGGGAAGTCCTGGCGGCGGTCGGGGCCCATCGGCTCGGCGAGAGACGCTACGGAGCCGTGGGCCGGACCGGATGGGCGCAACGATCTAGTAAAGCCCGCACGCAAAGTCGCGTTGCGGCGCGGCGCGCGCGCAAGGCCGCTTGCCCCGAATGCTCCGCGACGAATCGTGCGCCGGCACGGAAAATCGTGTCGGAATCCACGGGACGCATTCGTCCTCGGGCGTAACCTGGCTCCACCGATCGGCCGGCGCCGCGCGGGCGCGTCGATCGGCAAATCCCGCCGCGCCCCTCTCGGAGGCTCGATGACTTCTGCAAATGGACGCCTCGCTCTGCTCGTCGGCACGCGCAAAGGCCTTTGGCTCGCGCACGCCGATTCCACTCGCCGCCGCTGGACGCTCGACGGCCCGCACTTCCTCGGCCACGAGATCCATCACGCAGTGCTCGATCCGCGCGATCGGCGCACGCTGCTCGTCGCCGCGAAGACGGGGCACCTTGGGCCGACCGTGTTTCGCTCCCAGGACCTCGGGAAGAGCTGGAAGGAGGCGGCGCAGCCGCCCGCCTTCAAGAAGGCGCCCGAGGGTCAGACCGGCCTCGCAGTGGATCACGTGTTCTGGCTGACGCCCGGGCACGCGAGCGCGCCCGGCGAGTGGTACGCGGGCACGTCGCCCGAGGGCCTGTTCCGCACGAACGACGGCGGCGTCACGTGGGCCGGCGTCGACGGCTTCAACGAGCACCCGAAGTACGCGCAGGGAATCCTCGGCACCGGCGGAACGCCCGACGGGCCGGTGCTCCACTCGATTCTCGTCGACCCGCGCGACGCGAATCACCTCTACATCTCGGTCTCCGGCGCGATCGGCGGGACGTTCGAGAGCCGCGATCGGGGCGCGACGTGGGCGCCGCTCAACTCGGGCGTGTTCGTGAACTTCGGCCCCGATCCGTATCCGGAGGTCGGTCAGGATCCGCACTGCGTCCGCTACCACCCGCTCGCGCCGGACGTGCTCTATCAGCAAAACCACTGCGGGATCTATCGCCTCTACCGGCCCGACGCGAAGTGGGAGCGCATCGGCGACAACATGCCGCGCGACGTCGGCGACATCGGATTCCCGGTCGTGCTGCATCCGCGCGACGTGAACACAGCGTGGGTGTTCCCGATGGACGGCAGCGACGTGTGGCCGCGCGTGAGCCCGGGCGGGAAGCCCGCGGTCTTCAAGACGACCGACGGCGGGAAGAGCTGGAATCGCTGCGACGCCGGAATGCCGCGTGAGCAGGGCTGGCTGACCGTGCGGCGCCAGGCGATGACCGTCGACGCCCGCGATCCCGTCGGCGTCTACTTCGCGACGACCGCCGGCGAGCTCTGGGGCAGCACGGACGAAGGCGCGCGTTGGGAGTGTCTCCTGCGCCATCTGCCGCAGATCCACGCGATCGAGGCTGCGGAGCTGCCGGCGTGAAGGTGTCGATCCCGTCGCCGCTCTTCTCGTACACCGGGAAGCGCCAGGAGGTGGAGGCCGAAGGCGCCACTCTGCACGAGCTACTGCGGGATCTCGACCGCCAGTTCCCGGGCATTCGCTTCCGCATGGTCGACGAGCAGGATCGGCTGCGGCAGCACATGCGGATCTTCGTGAACCGCGAGGAGACCCGGCGGCTCGAGACCCCGCTCTCCGGCAGCGAGGAGATCCACATCTTCCAGGCGCTGTCGGGCGGGTGACAGCAGTCGGGGTCAGGCACGGATTGCTGTTTTGCGACGACCCGTGTCTGACTCCGATTCCGCCTACTTCGTCGTCCAGCGCAGCCAGGTCGGGCGGAGCGGGCGATCGACGGGGTGGGCCGGCGGGTCGAGCGGGTAGCCGAGCGCGGCGGCGTCCCATGGCACGAGCGCGGCGAGCCGGCGGTTCGACTCCCAGTAGCGCTGCCGAATCCAAGCGACGACCGGCGCGCCGAGTAGCTGATCGGGCGTCGCACGCGCGCCGAGCATCCCGGTCGCGTCAACGGCTTCGATCAGCCGCTTGCGGAGCGAGTACCAGTACGGGACGTGGAGCCAGTGGCGCTTGTCGTTCACCGTGCGCGCGGTGAAGCGGTTGAGCCCGCGCGCCAGCCACGCGATCGCCGGGCTGTAGGACGCGTTGCGCTTGCCGAGCGAGACGCTCGCGAGATCGAGCGCGAGCCCCTCGTCCTTTGCGAAGCGCTCGAGGAAGCCGCGCGCGTCGCGTTGAATCTCCTCGTACGCGTGGACGCCGACGTTCTCGCGCCCGAACAGCGCGACGTAGTGCGCGACGAGCCGGTCGTAGTCGAAGTGGTCGAAGCTGAAACGCGGGATCTTGTACGGCTGCGCCGCCGCCGAGCGCAGCGAATCCTCCGGCCACAGGTAGCGGCGCGGCGAGTAGGTGCCGCCGCCGCGCAGGTACTGCTGATAACAAGCGGCGATCATCTCCGGCTGCGCACGCACGAAGATCAGCACGCGGGCACCGGGAAACACGGCTCGGATGCGCTCGGCCATCTCCTTCGAGAGGAAGCCCATCAGCCCGCCGGTGTGGAGGTAGCCGCTGAGCTCCTCCTCGCAGAGGATCGGCGGCCGGCCGGGCGCGAGCTCGAGCGCCGCGCGTGCCCAGTCCGGATCGAAGTGGAGCGCGCTCGCGCTGAGAAACGCCCGCTTCACGCGCTCGCGAGGCACGTACGCGTAGTTCGTCACGCGCGGATACACCGATTTCTGGAACCACGTGCTCGCGGTCTTGTGGTATCCGATGTGGACGATGGGTCTCGGCATGCAGGGCCTCGCGCGCGCGCGCGGCGCGGCGATCGGCTCACATAGCAAACGCGTGCTGCACGTCGGCGGTCCCGGCGCGCGGCCCGGCGCGCTGCGCGACCTGCTCGCCGAGAACGTGCGTGCGGTGCCGGCCGGCGGCCGCATCTCGTTCCTGACTTATTACTTCCGCGACCGCGCGCTCGCGGGCGAGCTGGTCGCGGCGCACGAGCGCGGTGTCCACGTGCGCGTGCTGGTCGAGGGCCGCACGCGCACGCGCGGCGCAAACCGCCACGCGCTCGCGCTGCTCGCGCCGGTGCTCGGCCGGGCGCTGCGCGTGATCGATCGCCCGTACGCGCTGCGCGTGCACGCGAAGCTCTACGTGTTCGCGGGCGCCGGCGCGGGGGACCCGAAGCGCGCGCTGATCGGCTCCTTCAATCCGTCCAGCGACGCCGACGAGCTCGACCCCGAAGTGATCGCCGACATCGGCGACCAGGATCGCGCGTTCAACGCGCTCGTCGCGCTCGAGGACGACGCGACCGTCGAGTGGCTGCTCCGACAGACCGAGCGGCTGCACGCGAGCGCGTTCGCGCGCGCCGGCCGCTTCCCGCTCGCGTGGCCGCAGGCGTACGAGGCCGCGGCCGATGCGCTCTGGATGCTGCCGCGCTTCGGCGCGTCGCCGCTGCTCGAGCGCGTCGTCCGGCTTCGCGCGGGCGCGCGGCTTCGGCTCACAGCGACGCATCTCTCCGGGACGCTCGCGCTGCGCGCGCTCTCGGCCGCGAGCGCGCGCGGCGTGCGCGTCGAGCTGCTCGCCGAGGGCACCGAGCGGCGCGTGCCGCCGGCGTTGGAGGCGCAGCTGCGCGCGGCGGGCATCGCCGTCACCCGCGTGGCGTCGATCCCGCACGTGCCGATGCACGCGAAGTTCTGCCTGGTCGAGGACGGCGCCGAGCGCGAGGCGTGGTTCGGCAGCGCGAACTGGTCCGACCGCTCGTTCCTGCGCAACTTCGAGGTGCTCGCCCGCTCGCGCGACGCCGCGCTGTTCGACGCGTTCGCGAGCTATTGGGCCGAGATCGAAGGCTTCGCTCGAGCGGCGCGCACGTGAAGAGGAGACCGTCGCGGTCGCGCTGCTCGCGCACGCGGCCGTCGTGTGGATCGCGGTGCCGCCCTCTGGCTGCGTGCGCTCTGGCCGCGCATCGCGTTCGTCGCGGTCGTGACGTTCTTCCACGTCGCGAACTTCGTGCTGCTGAACGTGCAGTTCCGGTTCATGCCGTTCGTGTTCTTCGATCTCACGCCGCTCGCAGCGCGCCTCGCGCCGCGGCTCGCCATGAAGCCGGCGGGGTAGAGCGGCGCGCGCTCAGTCGAGCCGCTTGCGGAAGCGCGCGATCGCGATGCTCACGGTCACGACGAAGAACGCGACGAGCGGCCAGAGCTCGTTCGCGAGCTCGGCGAGATTCGCGCCGCGCAGGATGATCCCGCGCACGATACGCACGAAGTGCGTGAGCGGGAGCAGCTGTGCGAACCACTGCGCGGGCCGCGGCATGCCGTCGAACGGGAACATGAAGCCGCTCATCAGGATCTGCGGCAGGAACGACATGAAGGTGAGCTGGAACGCCTGCATCTGCGTCGAGACGAGCGTCGAGAACAAGAGGCCGAGCGAGAGCGACGCAGCGACGAACACGAGCGACGCGACGTAGAGATCGAGCAGATTGCCCTCGATCGGCACGCCGAACACGCTCCGTCCTAACAGCAGGATCAGCGTGGTCTGCACCATCCCGATCGCGACGTAAGGCAGGATCTTCCCGAGCATCAGCTCGGTCGTGCGCACCGGCGTGTTGATCAACAGCTCGAGGTTGCCGCGCTCGCGCTCGCGGACGATCGCGACCGACGTGAACAGCACCATCGTCATCGTCAGGATCACGCCGATCAGCGCGGGCACGATCTGCACGGCCGAGCGGCGCTCGGGGTTGTAGAACGCGCGCAACTCGAAGGTCGGCTCGGGGTCGTCGCGCCGGATGCTGCGCACCGCGACCGGGAGATTCGAGAGCCCGCGCGCGGCCATCAGCACGGCGGGATCGGAGCCGTCGACGAGCAGCTGCGCAGGCGCACGGTCGCGCAGCGCGAGGCGGCGCTCGAAGTCGCGCGGGATCGCGAGCCCGACCGCGATCTCGCCCTCGCGCAGCATCTCCTCGAGCTGGCGCGGCGTCTGCGCGCGCGCGACCAGGTCGATCACCTGGCTCGCCTGCGCGTCGTCGACGAGCCGGCGCGAGAGCTGCGTGTTCGCCTCGTCCGCCACCGCGCCGCGCAGATGCCGCACGTCGGTGTTGATCGCGTAGCCGAACAGCATCAGCTGGATCGTCGGCAGCCCGACGATCATGCCCGCGGTGAAGCGGTCGCGGCGCAGCTGGCGCACCTCCTTCTTCGCGACGGCGAGCGTGCGGCGCCAGAAGTTCATGCTGCGACTCCGCGGCCGCGCGTCGCCGAGACGAACACGTCCTCGAGGCTCGGCGACGTGAGTTGCGCGCGCGCCGCCAAGTGCGCGGCGTCGAGCGCGCGCTGCGCCTCGCGCGCGGGCTCCGCGCCGTCGGTCAGCACGCGCAGCCGCGTGCCGAGCTGCGCAACGCTGACGACGAACGGCAGCGCTTCGAGCGCCGCGCGCGCCGAGCGCAGATCGTCGCCCTCGATCTCGACCACCGCGCCCGCGAGCGCGTCCATCAGCGCGCGCGGCGCGCCGCTCGCGACGAGCACGCCGCGGTCGAGGATCGCGAGCCCGTGGCAGCGCTCCGCCTCGTCCATGTAGTGCGTCGAGACGAGGATCGTCGTGCCGCCGTCGGCGAGCCGGAATAGCGATTCCCAGAAGTCGCGGCGGCTCTCCGGATCGACCGCGCTGGTCGGCTCGTCCAGGAATAACAAGTCCGGCCGATGGATCACCGCGCCGGCCAGCGCGAGCCGCTGCTTCTGGCCCCCGCTCAGCGTGCCGACGCGCTGGGCGCGCAGCTTCTCGAGCCGGTACTCGGCGCACAGCTCGCCCAGGCGCTCGGCGACGCTGCCGCGCTCGAGCGCGTACACCTCCGACAGGAACTCGAGATTCTCGAGCACCGAGAGGTCTTCGTAGAGCGAGAACTTCTGCGTCATGTAACCGATGCGCTCGCGCAGCGCGTTCGCCTCGCGCGGCACGTGCAGGCCGAGCACGACGGCGTCGCCTTCGCTCGGCGCGAGCAGCCCGCACAGCATGCGGATCGTCGTCGTCTTGCCCGAGCCGTTCGGCCCGAGGAAGCCGTAGATCTGCGCGCGCGGAATCTCGAGCTCGAGGTGATCGACCGCGACGTTCGCGCCGAAGCGGCGCGTGAGCCCGCGCGCCTCGATCGCCGGCCCGGCGTTCATCGCGCGGCTCCTGCGGCGAACTCCACTTCGACCGGAAGGCCGCTCGGCAGCGAGCGCGCCGCCTCGCCCGCGAGATCGACCTCGGCGACGTAGCTGAGCCGGCCGCGATCGTGCTGCGTGAGCGCGTAATAAGGCGTGAAGGTGGCGTCCTGCTCGACGCGCCGGACGCGCGCCGCGAACGGCTCCTTCACACCGTCGACGCGCACGGTCGCCGCCGAGCCGGGCGCGACGTGCGGCCGCAGCTTCGCGGGCACGTAGACGCGCGCGTAGGGCGGGCCGTCCGCGAGCAGCACCGCGACCACGCCGCCCGGCGGCGGGCGCTCGCCGAGCTCGTACGGCAGCGCGTCGATGACGCCGGCGCGCGGCGCGCGCACTTCGAGCCGCTGCTCGTGCAGCGCGGCGTCGCGCGCCGCCGCGAGCGCCTCGTTCCACTGCGCGCGCGCCTGCTCGATCTGCTCGGAGCGCGTGCCGTGCTCGAGCTCGGCGAGCGCCGCGGCGGCGGCGTCGCGCTCCG
>DASTOI010000297.1:0-6151 GCA_035762585.1 Myxococcota bacterium | reverse complement strand
CGTCGAGCGCGAGCCAGCGGATGCCGTCGCCGTCGGCACGCGCGCGGCGGCTCGCGCCGTAGACGCGGAAGCCGCGCGCCGCGAGAGCTTTCGCGGCCGCCGCGCCGATCCCGGAGGAGGCGCCCGTGACGAGGACCGGCTTCGCGTCGGTCAGCGAATCACGCCGAGCTGCCGGCCCACGCTCGCGAGCGCCTCGAGCGCGACGTCGAGATGCGCGCGCGTGTGGGTCGCCATGTACGAGGTGCGGATCATCGCGTTGCCCGGCTGCACTGCGGGCGAGACGACCGGGTTCGCGAACACGCCCTCGTCCTGCAGCCGCACCGCCATCTCGTACGCGATCTCGTCCTGGCCGACGAGGATCGGGATCACCGGCGACTCGGGCTTGCCGATCTGGAAGCCCAGCGCGGGCAGCGCGGCCTTCATGTAGTCGGTGTTCTCCCAGAGCGCCTTCCGCCGCTCCGGCTCGCGCTCGAGGATGTCGAGCGCCTTCTGGACGGCGCCGATCACCGGCGGCGCGGGCGCCGCAGAGAAGATCGCGGAGCGCGCGTTGTGCTTGATGTAGTCGATCACGCGCCGGCTGCCGGCGATGAAGCCGCCGACCGACGCGAGCGACTTCGAGAACGTGCCCATCACGAGATCGACCTCGCTCTCGACGCCGAAGTGCTCGCACGCGCCGCGGCCGTAGGTCCCGAGCACGCCGACGCCGTGCGCCTCGTCGACGAACACGCGCGCGCCGTAGCGCCGCGCGAGCTCGACGACGCGCGGCAGGTCGGCGAGGTCGCCCTCCATCGAGTAGACGCCGTCGACGACGATCAGCTTGCCCGAATCTTCGGGGGCGACGGCGAGCTTCTTCTCGAGGTCCGCCATGTCGTTGTGCTTGAACTTGCGGTCCTTGGCGAAGCCGAGCCGCACGCCGTCGATCAGCGATGCGTGGTCGAGATTGTCGAGGAACACGACGTCGTGGCGGCCGAGCAGCGCGGAGATCGCGCCGACGTTCGCCTGATAACCCGTGGCGAAGGTGATCACCGCCTCGCGGCGCATGAAGCGCGCGAGCCGCTCCTCGAGCTCGACGTGGATGTCGAGCGTGCCGTTCAGCAGCCGCGAGCCGGCGCAGCCGGTCCCATACTTCTCGAGCGCGGCGGCGGCCGCCGCCTTCACCTCGGGATGGCTCGAGAGCCCGAGGTAGTTGTTGGAGCCCAGCATCACGACCGGGCGCCCATTCATCATCACGACCGGATCTTGGCCGGAGGAGACCACGCGGTAGTACGGGTAGATGGCGTGGTCGCGCAGCGATTGAACGCGGTCATAGCTCGCGACTTTGTCGAAGAGATCGGTCAAAGGAGTTTCTCCGGGTTCTCGACGCCCTCTTTGAACGCCGCGAGCGCGAAGCTCACGGTGAGGCCGTCGGCCACCCTTTCGTCCCAGGTGTAAGAGCAAACGACGTAGCGGCTGCCGTCCGGCCGCGTTCGGATGCGTCCCATGACGCAGAAGCCCGAGCATGTGCCGTACTCCCACAAGTGGTGGAAGCCGGACTCCATGCCCAGCGATCCCATGTTCGCCACGAACACCGAGGCGAACAGCGGGTCGTCGTCGATCATCGACTTGGGCAAAACGCCGAGCGAATCCGCCCAGCGGAGAAACCTCATCCCGAGCCGGATCACCGGCGACGGGAGCAGAAGCGCGAAATCGATCTCCTTGTCGGATTGGGTTTTCTTCCCGCTGCGTCGACTCACCAATGAGTCGAGCACGCGGTCCACCATTTCGTGAAGCGTCTCCCCGGGCGGGAACGGCCGCTTCACCGTGACGAGATACGAGCCCTTCTGCAGCTCGCGCATCGCGCTGAACGTCAGGAAGAGCCCGTTGCGCTGGTACAGGCGGCCTCCCGCGATGAAGCGATTCGCTTCCGGGTTCGCGTGCATGCCGAGCGCGATCGTCCGCAAATAAAGATGGAAAAGAGTGATCTGGCGCCCATCCGGCCGGCCGCGGTTTTGCTCTTCTAGAAGACGGAGCGCCGCGTCGACTTCGATCTCATGGGAGTAGTAGAAGCAGGAGTCATTGCGCCGAGGCGACACGAACGGCATGAATCGGCGCAGCATCGGCAGATTGCGGACGAGCGTTCCGTCCGAGCGGCGGCCGAACATTCGGGTCTCCCGGCGAGGTCGTCGCGGAAGGGGAGCCGCGGCGCGCCGGCGCAGATTAACCCCAGCTTTGCGCCCGCGTCACCGGCGAAGCTGCAGCGCGATCACGCCGAGCGCGACCGCGGCGGAAGGCGCCCATCCGGCCGCGACCGGTGGAATCGTTCCTCCGTACCCGAGCGCCCCAGCGACCCCGGTCGCGAGGATGAAGCCGACGCCGATGGCGATCGCCCACAGCATCGACGGCGCAGGCTTGCGCACGCCGAGCGCGATCAGCAGGCCGAGCCACGGCAGCAGCACACACTGGAGCGGCTGCGCGAGGCGAGTCTGCAAGTCGACCTCGAACGCGGTGGCGTCGTAGTCGCCCGCGTGTGCGTCGCGGATGTGGCGGCGCAGCTCCGCGATGTCGAGATGCATCGGGTCGCTGAGCGACGACTCGATCTCCGGGATCGAGCGCGTCGCCGGCACCGGCGCGTCGGTCACGCCGACGCGCGAGATCAGCGTGAGCTTGCCCTCGCGCAGCCGCCAGATGTTGTGCCCGACGTAGCGCGCGACGCGCACGTCGAGGCGCCGCTCCGGCAGCCCGGTCGAGCCGAGCTCGTAGAGCGTGATGTCGCGCGCCATGCCGGCGCCCGAGTTCAGCGCGCCGACGTGCAGCGTCGTGCGCGTCGTGTGGGACCACACCTCCTCCCACCCGCCCGGCGATTTGTTCTTGATCTCGGTGTCTTTCAGTCGATCCGCGAGCGCGTTCGTGCGCGGCAGAACGCGATCGACGAGCACGAAGTAGGCCGGAATCGCGAGCGTCGCGATCACGATCACCGGCATCAAGCCGCGTCCGGCGCGGATACCGCAGGCCTCCATGCCGACGAGCTCGCCCTCGCTCGAGAGCGCGCTCACCAGCATCGCCGCTGCGACGAGCAGGCCCATCGGCACGACGCGCGACGCGAGCAGCGGGAGGCGCACGCCGTAGAAGCGCACGACCTCGGAGAACGCGGCGCCGAACTCCGCGAACTGCTCGAGCTTCTCGAGCACGTCGACGAGCAGGTACGCGAGCAGCAGCACGCCGATGCCGAGCACCGCGAGCGACGCATAGCGCCGCGCGACGTAGCGCGTGAGCGCGAAGCGGCTGCCGCCGGCGCGCCGCTGCGAGCCGACGTCGCGCGCATCGCCGGCGGCGCGCGGCTTCGCTTGCCGCTCGCGCAGCAGCACGAAGCGGCGAATCATCAGCACCGCGCCGCCGAGCAGCGCCGCGATGTTCGGCAGCCAGGCCGCGGCCGCGACCGGCACGTCGGGAAATTCGAGCAGTCCATTCGACGCTTGCAGGAGGCCGTAATAGAGCACGGTCACGCCGAGCCCGACTACGCCGCCGCTGCCGCGCGTCGCGCTGCCGAGCGTGAGCGCGAGCGGCACGGCGAGCCAGGTGAGGGCGAGCGCCGCGAACGGCGTCGAGAAGCGGCGCGCGAGCTCGGTGCGGGTCGCCCGCGCGTCCGTCGCGTCGGCGGGGCGCGCGGTCCACAGCGTCGCAGTCGGCGTCGACGCGAAGCGGCCCTCCTCGCCCTGCGCGTCGGTCACGGTGCGATCGCCCTTCAGCTCGGTGCGGAACAGCTTGAAGCGCACGAGCTGCGCGCGCGGGCCGGCGTTGGTGACGATCACGCCGTCGCGCAGCGTCACGACGATCTTGCCCGGCTCGGGGACGCGCAGCGTCGCGGTCTCGGCGAAGAACGTCTCGTCGAGGTCGTTGGCGTGCAGCATCACGCCGCGCAGGTCGTCGCCGCGGCTCGAGGCCTCGAGCGCAGAGAGCCGGCGATCGCCGAAGCGCTGCACGACGCCCGCGCGGAGCACCGAGCCCGGCTGCTCGAGCGTGGTGCGAATCAACAGCTGCTCGCGCGCCGCGAGCGTCGCGGGCACCGCGCGGAGCGAGAGGCCGAGGCCGAGCAGCGTTCCGAGGCAGCCCACCGCGAGCACCGGGCCGATCAGGCGCCCGGGCGAGACGCCGCAGCTCTCGAGCGCGAGCAGCTCGCGGTCCGCGGCGAGCCGGCCGAGCGCGATCAGCGCGCCGAGCAGCACCGCGAACGGGAGGATTCGCGCCGCGAGCACCACGATCTCGAAGCCGACGAACGCCGCGGTGTCGGCCGGGCTCAGCCCGCGGTTTACGAGCAGGTCCGATAGGCCGAGCAGGCTCTTCGTCACCGCAGCCAGCGAGAGCCCGCCGAGCGCGAGCAGCGTCGGGAACACCGCCTCGCGCGCGATGTAGGTGAACAGCGTCCAGCCGAGCGGCCGGTGCCCGCTGGTCAGCGCGTTTGCGGCCCGTGCCGCGTCATCGCGAAGTTTTTCTGCCGCCGCCACGCGCGCCGCAGCTTAGGCTTCATCCAAGGATTTCGGCCCCAGAAGCAGGTCGTCCGCGGAACACCTTGTTGAATCGAGCCGGGGGGGCAAGAGTGTGCGGCGCCCCGACCCGAGGGGAGTGATCGACGCGTCGGCGTAGTCTCTCGGATTCCCCCGCGCTTCTGCCTCGACTCCGTACACCTCGAAAATTCCCCCGCGCTTCTGCTGCGCGACCGCAAACCTCGGTGGCGATCCGCGCGGGCACGCCAAAAGACCGGAGAGCACGAGACTTGAAGGCGATCATTCTCAGCGCCGGCCAGGGCCGGCGCCTGTTCCCCGTGACGCGCGATCTCCCGAAGTGTCTCGTGCCGGTCGACGGCGACCGCTCGGTGCTCGAGGCGCAGCTGCGCGTGCTCGCGACGCACGGCGTGCGCGAGGCCGTGGTAATGGGCGGCTACGGCATCGACAAGGTCGAGCGCTTCGCCGCGTCGCACGAGATCCCGAACCTGACGGTGCGTGTGCGATACAACCCATTCTTCGATCAGGCCGACAACCTGATCACCGCGTGGCTCGCGAGCCGCGACTTCGAGGGCGAGTGCATCCTGCTGAACGGCGACACGCTGTTCGAGAGCGACGTCGTGCGGCGCCTGCTCGCGGCGCCGCCGAGCGCGATCACGATCGTCGTGAACGTGAAGGCGGGCTACGACGACGACGACATGAAGGTGAACGTCGAGCGCGGCCTCGTGCGCGCGATCGGAAAGGATCTGGGTCCCGAGGAGGCGCGGGGCGAAGCGATCGGGATGACGCTGCTGCGCGGCGAGGGCGCGGCGCTGATGCGCGACGCGTTCGAGCACCTCGTGCGCCGCTTCGGCCAGCAGCGCGCCTACTACACCACCGCGATCGGCGAGCTCGCGCGCCGCGGCCTCGTGCGCGCGTGCTCGATGGAGGGCCTGTGGTGGGGCGAGATCGATTCGCTCGAAGATCTCGAGAGCGTGCGGAAGGCGTTCGCCGCGGGCCTCGGCGTGCGGAGCCTGCGCAGCGTGTCCGGCGCCTAGAAGGGCGACTCAGGTTGCGCGATCAACGCGCGCCGAGGAGCCCACGCTCGCGGGGGCCGCTGTCCGACTCCGCTCGGCTCGTACCGGACCAACTTCGCTCGGCTGCGCCTCGCTGCGCGCTTCACTTGCCGCCGCGCCTCGCTGCGCGCGCCGCTTGCCGTTCGCCGCGATGTTGATCATCGCGATCCCGAAGAGCGCGAGCACTGCGCTCGCTGTCACGCTGAGCGAGGCGCACGGGATCCCGATCGCGTCGCAGCGAATTCGCGACGAGTGGTTGATCGGCGCACCGAGAGCGCCCGGCTACTGGCAGCTGGGCCAATTCCACCGCCGCGACGTCGTCGAGATCGACGAGCGGATCGCGCGCATCGTCGCGGCGCGCGACGTGCTCGCGAAGTTCCACTTTCCCCCGACGCCGCGGAATCAGGCCGTGCTGCGCGACGTGAAGAAGGTCGTGCTGCTGCGCGCCGCCGAAGAGATCGTCTCGGCGTACCGGCGCGGCGAGGAGACCGGGGCCTGGCGGACGAAGAGCTTCGAGTTCGCGTTCTGCTTCACGGAGAGGGGCTGGCAGCGCCGCGCGGGCGCGACCGGCTTGTTGGGCGAGCTCCGCTCGTTCGCCGACGGCTGGCGCGCGCACGC
>DASTOI010000296.1:0-10959 GCA_035762585.1 Myxococcota bacterium | reverse complement strand
CTGCTCTATCAGGTCGCGATGGCGGGGCTCTCGCCCGCCGAGATCGCCGCGCCGATTCGCTCGCTGCTGCGCGGCGCGCGAAACGTCTCGGTGCGGCAGGAGCAGGCGATCGGCGGCGATCTCGCGCGCCGCGTGCTGCGCACGCGCGCCGACGGCCACGAGCGAGAGCACGCGTTCGACTACCTGCTGCTCGCGTGCGGCGCCGCGCACGCGTACTTCGGGCACGCGGAATGGGAGGAACACGCGCCGGGCTTGAAGACGCTCGAGCAGGCGGTCGAGATCCGCCGGCGCGTGCTCTCGGCGTACGAGCGCGCGGAGCTCGAGCCCGACCGCATCCGCCAGCGCGCGCTGCTCACGTTCGTCGTGGTCGGCGGCGGGCCGACCGGCGTCGAGCTCGCAGGAGCGCTCGGCGAGATGAGCCGCTTCACGCTCGCGCGCGATTTCCGCCGCATCGATCCGGCGCTCGCGCGCGTGATCCTCGTCGAGGCCGGTCCGCGCATCCTGCCGAGCTTTCCCGAAGCGCTCGCGCGACGCGCGACGCGCGATCTCGAAGCGCTCGGTGTTCAGGTGTGGACCGGCGGCTCGGTGACGCGCATCGACGCCGGCGGCGTCGAGATCGGCCGCGAGCGAATCGAGACCGCCACCGCGCTCTGGGCCGCGGGCGTGAAGGCGTCCGCGCTCGGCGCTGCGCTCGGGCTCGAGACCGATCGGCAAGGCCGTGTCGTCGTGGGCCCCGATCTCGCCGTGCCCGGACATCCCGCAGTGTTCGTGCTCGGCGATCAGGCGCACGCGCGCGGGCCGAACGGAGCGCCGCTGCCGGGCCTCGCGCCGGTCGCGATGCAGGCGGGCCGCTTCGCCGCGCGCGCGATTCTCGCGGAGCTCGCCGGCCGCGCGCGCGGCGAGTTCCGCTACGAGGACCGCGGGCAGCTCGCGACGATCGGCCGCAGCCGCGCGATCGGACAGATCGGCCGCGTGCATTTCGCCGGCCTGTTCGCGTGGCTCGTCTGGCTGTTCGTCCACATCTACTTCCTGGTCGGCTTCCGGAATCGGCTGCTCGTCGTGCTGCAATGGGCGTGGTCGTACTGGACCTACGACCGCGGCGCGCGGCTGATCGTCAGCCGCGAGTGGCGCGAGCACCGCGAGTAGCAAGCGAAGCGCGCAGCGAGCCCCCGTGAGGCTTGGCCTCACGGAAGGCGAGCGGAGTCGAACAGTGGCCTCCGTGTGCGCTGGACCCCCCGCGTGCGGCGACCCCGCATCCTGGGTCGGTCTCCTAGCCCCGCCCGCCCCAGGAATGCGCTTTGCAAAACGTCGGCGGTCGAAGGAGACGCCGATGTCTGCACGCAAGAAATCAGGCCGCCGCTCCGCGCGGCGCGCATCCCCGAGACGAAGCCGCTCCAGCGGCAGCGCGCGCAAGCCGAACGCGCTCAGCCTGCTGAAGGACGATCACGCGCGCGTGAAAGCGATGTTCGAGCGCTTCGAGCGAACGAGCGCGCACTCGGCCAAGCAGGACCTGGCCGACCGCATCTGCCGCGAGCTCTCGCTGCACGCCGAGCTCGAGGAAGACGTGTTCTATCCGCGCGTGCGCGAATCGATCAGCGACGACGACGTGATGAACGAAGCCGAGGTCGAGCACACGTCGGCGAAGGAGCTGATCGCGAAGATCGAGGCCGGCTCGCCCTCGGATGGAAACTTCGACGCGCTCGTCAGCGTGCTCGGCGAGTACGTGACCCATCACGTGAGGGAAGAGGAAGGCGAGATGTTCCCGAAGGTGCGCCGCTCCGACCTCGATCTCGCTGTGCTCGGTGAGCAAATCCAGCGCTGGAAGGCGGAACACGGCGAAGGAAAGAAGGGCGCGCTCGCGTCGCTGGTGGGCGGCTGAAGCCGCCCCGCTCTACTTCAGCAGCCCTTCCGCCTTCAGCGCCTCGCGCACCTTGGGCCTGTCCGCGACGCGTTTCTGGTACGCGACGAGATTCGCGTGGCGCGAGAGGTCGATCGAGAGGACGCGCGTCCAGTTCAGCACGGTGAAGAGATAAGCATCCGCGACGCTGAAGCCGTCCCCCAACAAGTACGGCCTGCCGGACAGTTGTCGGTCGAGGTACTCGAATTTCTTTTCGAGCCCTTCCTCGACGATCTTCTTGTATTCGTCGGGCGTGTTCGGCGCGAAAAGGGAGCCGAAGCTCTTGTGCAGCTCCGACGTGACGTAGTTGAGCCACTCGAGCAGGTGGTACCGCTGCTTCGTGCCGGCGGCGGGCGCGAGCTTTGCGCCGGGCGAGTGGTCCGCGATGTACTGAACGATCGCGGGGCCCTCGGTGAGCGAGTCGCCGTCGTCCAGCTTCAAGAGCGGAACTTGGCCCTTCGGATTCACGGCGTAGTAGTCGGCGCCCGACTCGGTGCGCTTCGTCTTCAGGTCGACGCGCTCGAGCTCGAACGGAATGCCCGCCTCGCGCAGGACGATGTGCGGCGAGAGGGAACACGCCCCGGGAGAGAGGTAGAGCTTCATGGCTTCTCCTTTCGCGCGCGCAGCCCCGATCGGCTGCTGCGCAGGCACGAAGAGAGCATCTCGCGTGCCAGCATGGAGAGGTCTCGCGGAGCGGAGCGCCCCAACTCACCTCGGAAAGCCGCCGGCTCCGCTCACAGCATGGCGCGCGCCGCATCCGTGAGCGCGGGCGTCGCCTGCGTCGCGAGGTACTCGGCGCGCTGCTTCGCCATCTGTGCGGTCAGCTCGGGATGCGTCGAGACCCAGAACTCGCCCGCCGCGACGCCGGCGAGGATGCGGTCCGCGGCTTCGCGGCCGGAGAGCCCGCCGCCGACCATCTTCTGCATCACGCCGCGGTGAGTCATTACGGACGCGGCGTCGCGGCCGAGCTGAGCGTCCTCGAAGATGCGCGTCGCGACCGGCCCGGGCAGCACCGCGGAGACCGAGATCGGCGCGCGCTTCGCGTCCATCTCCATGCGCAGGCACTCGCTGAACGAGAGCACCGCGTGCTTGCTGAGGATGTACGGCGTCTGCACGGCCATCATCCCGAGCGCGCCGATCGACGCGGTGTTCGCGATGAACGCGCGCTTTCCCGCTGCGAGCATGCGCGGCGCGAACGCGCGCACGCCGTGGATCACGCCGAGGACGTTGATGCGAACGATGCGTTCCCAGCTCTCGGCAGGCAGGTCCCACGTGAAGCCGAGCGTCTCGATCCCGGCGTTGTTCGCGAGCAGGCGCACGTCGCCGAAGCGCGCGTGCACGGACGCCGCGAGCCGCTCGATCGAGGCGGGGTCCGCAACATCGGTCGGAACCGGGTGCGCGCTCCCGCCGCCCGCGCGGATCGCCGCGGCGACGCGCTCGATTCGCTCGGGCGCGACGTCCGCGAGCACGACCTGCATGCCCGCATCGGCGGCAGCGTGGGCGAGCCCCTCGCCGATGCCGCTGCCGGCGCCCGTAATGACTGCCACTCCGCCGCGAAGCACCTCGAGATCTGCCATGGGTCCCTCCTCTACACGCGATGAAGCGGAGCGGCGTCGATAGCGCCGCGCCAAGCGGGTTTCACATCATCGTCGAGCTTTCGCCTCAATTGACGCCCCGGCGCCGTGATAGGCTCGCGGCGCTGCGACCCAGCTGAACCGAACCTGGAGGTGAGATCATGTCGAGACCGTTGTTCGTCGCGGCATTCGCCGCGATTTCGCTCGCGGTGGCGAGCGGAGCCAGCGCGCAACAATTCGGATACTTCGGGAGTAACGGACCCGCGTTCTGGGGCGAATTGGATCCGAGCTGGGAGGCATGCGGTACGGGTGAGATCCAGTCGCCAGTCGATTTCAGCCGAGCGATGCCCCCGAAGAAGCGGGGCCGGCCGCTGGCGATCGAGTACGGCACGACGACGGGCGAGATCTTCAACAACGGCCACACGATCGAGATCGAGACCGACGGCGAGAACACGCTGACGATCGACGGAGTCGAGTACGCCCTCGTCCAGTTCCACTTCCACCTCGCCAGCGAGCATCGCGTGCGCGGGCGCGGATACGACATGGAGCTCCACCTCGTGCACAAGGCAGCGGACGGCTCGAATGCGGTGATCGGCGTCTTCCTGACGCGAGGAATCAGCAGCGGCGCGCTGACGCCGATCTTCGCGAACCTGCCGGACGACCTGAACGTGAAACACCCGTTGACCGAGCCCTTCGATCCCTCGACCTTCCTTCCGGCGGAGCAGGCGCGTTTTCAGTACGTCGGGTCGCTCACGACGCCGCCCTGCACGGAAGGCGTGCACTGGATCGTAATGAGCGCACCAGTGACTGTGTCGGACGAGGACATCGCGCAGTTCGCCGAGCGGATTCACTTCAACGCGCGCTTCACGCAGCGCACAGTGAAGTAGCGCCGCGGCTCTCTGCGAGCCTTCCTCGCCGTCAGTAGAGAAACGGAATCACGCGGAAGCGAGCGATCTCGCCGTACTCGCGCCAGAGCGCGCCGTACTTCGCGCGGCAGCGCTTGTCGTCGCGCTGCGCGCGCTGGACCAGCAGGCCGAGCAGCGCGAGCGGTAGCACGTACGGCCAGGGCGAGACGAAGCCCGCGCACAGCGCGAACGACACGTAGACGAGGATCTCGCCGGTGTAGTTGATCTTGCGCCCGATTCCCCAATAACCGGAAGCCAGCAGCTTGCCGCCGAGCACGCGCGGAGGCTTCCCCCAGATCGGCGCGGTCGGGTCCTGCTTGAAGCGCGCCTTCTGCCAGTTCGACTGCCGAAAGATCGCGAGCGCCGCGAAGTGGAACGCGACGAGCAGTGCGAGCGCGGGCGCCGAGAACGACTCGGTCGCGTCGACCATCCACCAGCCGGGGATCGTGTAGAGAAACGGCAAGTACGTGAGGTCGCCCCACACGAGCATGAAGCCGAGGTTCTCGGCGATCACGTCCCACGTGGAGAGCATGAATTCTTCTTTCACGTAGTGAGTGAACAGGTACGTGAACCAGAAGAAGCACAGGCAGAGCATCTGCGGCGTCACGAAGCCGTGGCGATCCCACTGCGCGAACGCGAACGAGACCGTCAGCAGGTACGCGCCGATCAGCGAGGGCTGGTAGAGGAACATCTTCAGGTCGACGCCGAAGAGCTCCGGGTTGCACTCGTTCCCGAACCAGAACGTCTTGACCCACTGCGGGAGCGGCAGGTCGGTGCTCTCGGAGCTGCGGCACACCGGCCCGGCGCGGCGCCCCCACGCGAGCAGCGCGAGCGTGAAGAGCGTCGAGAGCGCGAGCGCGACGATCAGCAGCGACCAGAAGTGCTCGATCACCGGCGTGAGTGACACATCGAAGCCGAGCGCCCTCGCGACGACGACGACAGCGAGCGCCATGTTCGCGAGCAGGAACGTCGGCATGCCGGTGAGCGTGTATCGCTTGCGCGTGCCGTCGGGCTGCGGGTAGCCGGTGCGCTCGATGCCGGGCAGGAAGCGCGCGGCGGCGAAGGTCACTGCGAGGAAGCCGACCAGCATCTGCGCCGCCGTGGCGAGCCTGTCGATTGTTACGGGGAGCGCGAGCGATTCCACGCGTCAGACCAGCCGCACGCGCATTCCGCAGAGCGCGAGCGCGCCGTCCGCGCCGAGCAGTCCGCGCTCGCGCGCGGCCGCGAGCGCAGCGGCGCGGTCCGTGGCCACGAGATCGATGCCGCCGAGCCCCTCGCCGCGGCCGTCCGCATCGGGCACGAAGCGAATCGTCGCGTTCGCGAGGCCGAGCACGCACGCGCCGCTCGCATTCGCGACCGGCACCTCGAGGATCTCGCTCCAGCGCGCGGCGAGCTTCTCGGGGTCGGGCGCTTGAATCTCCGCGGCGGCAATCGCGCGCACGCGCTCGGTGCGCACGGCTTCCTTCCAGTGGTGTCCGGCGGGCTCCCACGCGCCGTCCGGCGGCACGCTGTTCTCCTGATGATCGATCTCGAGGAACGAGCCGCCCGTGTCGCGCGGATGCAGCTGCAGGCACGAGTATCCGCTCTGCTCGAACTCGAGCACCTTGCGCAGCCCGAGCTCCGCGACGCGCCGCTTCACCGGCGCATGATCGCTCGCCTGCAGGATCACCATGTAGCCGCCGTCGCCGCGGCGCCGCTCGAGATAGCGGCCCGCCGTCGTGCCTTCCTGCACCGGCGCGACGATCTCGATGAACTGCCCGCCGACCGGCAGCAGCACGTTGTGCAGCCCGAAGCGGCCGACGCCGGGATCGATGTGTCCGATCTCGAGCCCTAACACCTCGCGCAGCGCGGCCGCCGCGCGGTCCCGATCGCGCGCCACGAGCGCGATTTGTCGCAACCAGAGCGTCATCTCGGCTCCTTCACGCCGACGCGCGCGAAGCGCGGCGCGCGCTTCTCGAGGTACGAGGTCGCTCCTTCGAGCGCGTCCGGATGATCGAGCTGGCGCCACTGCGCGGCGTCCGCGTCGCGCAGCGCGGGCTCGAAGCCGAGCCCGAGATGGTCGTAGACGAGGCGCTTGGTCTCGCGCAGCGACGCGGGCGAGGCGCTCGCCGCCAGCTCGCGCACGAACTGCTGCGCGCGCGCGACCAGCTCTTCCGGCGGCGTCAGGAACTCGACGAGCCCGATCCGCAGCGCTTCCTCCGCGCCGACGCGCCGCGAGCTCCACAACAGCTCGAGCGCGCGGCCCGCGCCGAGGAGCCGCGGCAGGATCCAGCTCGTGCCGTGCTCTGCGACGAGGCCGCGCTTCGAGAACACGGTCGTGAACGACGCGTCCGTCGACGCGAAGCGAACGTCGCAGAGCGCGGCGAGCACGAGGCCGCCGCCGGCGGCCGGGCCGTTCACCGCGGCGATCACGGGCTTCGGAACGCGGAGCAAATAGCTCACCAGTCCCGGCAGCTCGCCGGCGACCTCCGCGGGCTTGCTGGCGCTACCGGCAGCCGACGTGCTCGCGAGCACGCTTGCGTCGAGGCCCGCGCAGAAGCCGCGGCCCGCGCCCGTGATCACGATGCCGACGACGCGCGCATCCGCAGCCGCCTCGTCCACGGCTGCGCGGAGCGCGCGCAGCATCGAGTAGGTGAGCGCGTTCAGCTTGTCAGGGCGATTCAGTCGGATCGTCGCGACGGGATCGACGACCTCGGTGAGAATCTCGTCGCTCATGAGCTGCCTCGCGTGACCACGACGTCGAGCCGCTCGGGTCCGTACTCGAGGAACATTGGCACGAGCGTGCGCTCGAAGCCCGGCGCGAGGCGGAGCTCGCCGGGCGCGAGCTTCTCGAGCACGAGCTCGAGCACGACGCGCGCCTCCATGCGCGCGATCATGTTGCCGAGGCACAGGTGGGGACCGGGGCCGAACGTCAGGATCTCGGGCGCGCTCTTCCAATCGCGCTCCAGCCAGAACTCGTTCGCGCGCTCCCAAACCATCTCATCGCGATTGCCCGACGCGATGCCCATGATGATGCGCTCGCCGGCACGCACCTTCTCGCCCGCGATCTCGCAAGCGACGCGCGCGGTGCGGAACAGGAACAGCACCGGCGCATCGAAGCGCAGCGATTCCTCCACCGCGCCGGGAATGAGGCCCGGCTGCGCGCGGAGGCGCCGCTCGAAGTCGGCGTCGCTGAGCAGCCGGTACAGCAGATTGCCGACCAGGTTCGCGGTCGACTGGCTCGCGAGCAGGCAGTTCGCGCACAGCGTGCGGATCTGCAGCGGCGAGAGGCGCTGGCCTTGCACTTCCGCGCGCGTCATGCGCGTGATCAGGTCGTCGGGCGGATGCGCCGCGCGCAGCCGCAGCGCGATCTGTTCGTCGAGGAACTGCGCGAGCTCGGGAAACGCGCCG
The DNA here is from genome assembly GCA_035762585.1 of Myxococcota bacterium. Classification (GTDB taxonomy): domain Bacteria; phylum Myxococcota_A; class UBA9160; order UBA9160; family UBA6930; genus VGRF01. Next base: position 3,193 of record DASTOI010000296.1, on the reverse strand, counting down.
CCGAGGCCCTCGCCGCGCTCCGTACGGTTCCACTGCGGCCAGTCGCTGTGCAAGAGCTCGAAGCCCCACTGCCCGACGCGCTCGATCTCGTCGGTCGGAATCCCGAGCATGTGCGCCGTAACAGCCGGCGGCAGATGGATGCCGAGCTCGGAGACGAGATCGCCGCCGCCCTGCGCCGCGATCGCGTCGAGCTTGCGCGCAGCCCACTCGCGCGTGAAGGGCTCGGCCGCGCGCTCCATGCCGGGCCGGAACGCCTGCATCATCAGCATGCGCAGCTTCGGATGCTCGGGCGGATCGAGCTCGCCGAGAAAGCTCTCCTCGTACGGCAGCTTCACGCCCGGCCCGCGGAAGCCCTCGCGCGACGAGAACGTCGCGGCGTCGCGGAACACCGCCTTCACGTCGCGGTAGCGCGCGACGAACACGAAGCCCGGGATCGGGCGCGTCACCGGCGCCTCGCGGCGCATGCGCGCGAGCCGATCCCACATCGTCTGTGTTTGGCGCGCGTCGAACGGATCGAACGCGAGATCGTTGCTCATGCTCGCTCTCCGAGCGCACGAACTTCGGCGACGGTCGGATGGTGCGCGAGCAATCCTCCGTCGACCGAGATGATTTGGCCGGTGATGAACGCCGCGTCGTCCGACGCGAGGAACACGACCGCGTTCGCGATGTCTTCGGGCGTGCCGAGGCGCGGCGTCAGGTGATGGCGCTCGAACAGCGCGACCTGCTCGGGCGGGACGTTCTGGCGCAGCGCCGGCGTCTCGATCACGCCGGGCGCGATCGCGTTGCAGCGAATCCCGCGCTTGCCGTACTGCGTCGCGACGTAGCGCGTGAGCCCGTCGACGCCCGCCTTCGAGACGCCGTACGCGGTGCGCACGAGATCGCCGGTCGACCCCGACGCCGACGACGTGTTGACGATCGAGCCGCCGCCGCGTGCGAGCAGCCTAGGGATCGCGTGCTTGCAGCCGAGCAGCACGCCGCGCAGGTTGACCGCGAGCGTGCGCTCCCAGATCGCCAGCTCGAGTTCGGCGAGCTCGCCGTCGCCGCCGAGCACGCTCCAGTCGGTCGCCGCTGCGTTGTTATGCAGGACGTCGAGCCCCCCGAAGCGAGTGACCGCAGCGTCGACCATCGCGACGACCGAGGCTTCCTCCGCGACGTCCACCGGCTGCGCGTGCGCGCGCCCGCCCGCGCTCGCGATCTCCGCGGCGACGAACCCCGCGCGCTCCTCGGAGAGATCCGCGACCACCACCGCCGCCCCCTCGCGCGCGAGCGCGAGCGCCGACGCGCGCCCGATGCCCGAGCCGCCTCCGGTCACGATCGCCACCCGTCCCGCCAGCTTCGCCATGCGCCTCCCTAACGACTCACGCCGGTGACGAGCGGCGCCTGCGCGACGCCGCGCGTCGGCACGAGCTGGTTCCGCACGATGCCGGCTTCTTCCACGTCGAAGTCGCCGAGCTCGGCGAGCAGCGCCTGCAGCGCGACGCGCACCTCGAGCCGCGCGACCGCCGCGCCGAGGCAGGTGTGGATGCCATGGCCGAGCGCCCAGTGGAACCGCGAGGGCCGCTCGAAGTCGAGCGCCTCGGGGCTCTCGAAGACGCTCTCGTCGTGATTCGCGGAGCCGTAGAGCAGCAGCACTTGATCGCCGGCCGGAATCGTGACGCCCGCGATCTCGACAGCGCGCGTCGTCGTGCGCGCGAGGCCCTGCACCGGCGAGACGTAGCGCAGCAGCTCGTCGACCGCGTTCGCCCAGAGCGCCGGCTTCTCCGCGAGCAGCCGGCGCTGCGCGGGATGGCGCGCGAGCGCGATCGCGCTGTTCGCGATCATGTTCATCGTCGTGTTCTGCGCGGCGTCGTGCAGCAGCGAGCAGAAGCCGGCGATCTCCGCGTCACTCAGCGCCTGGCCGCGCACCTCGCTGTGCAGGATCTGCGAGATCAGGTCCGGGCCCGGATGCCGGCGACGCTCGGCGACGAGACCGCGCCAGTATTCCTCCATCTGGGCGTACGCCTTCAGCGCCGCCGGGCTCGTGAAATTCGCGCCCGCGAGCGTCGCGAGATTCCACGCGAGGAAGCGCTCGCGCTCGCCGCGCGGCAGATCCATCAGCGCGCACATCGTGATCGTCGGGATCACCTGCGCGAACTCGCTCGCGACGTCGAAACGGCGCTTGTTACGGAGCTCGCGCGCGAGCGCTCCGGCGGTCTCGCGCACGGTCGGCTCGAGCGCTGCGACGCGCGCCGGTGTCAGCACGCGCGCGAGCAGCGCGCGCAGCTCGTCGTGGCGCGGCGGATCCATGTGGAAGATGTTCGGCGGGATCAGCGAGACGTCGGTGTCGACGAGCGTCCCGCGCGCCGACGAGAACGTGCGCCAATCGAGCAGCGCGGCATTCACGTCCGCCGCGCGCGAGAGCATCCAGTAGTGCGGCCACACGCGCGGGCTCGCGTTCTCGCGCCGGTAGACCGGCGCCTCGCGCCGCATCACCCGATAAGCGGGATAGGGGTCCTCGAACCACTTCGCGTCGAACGGATCGAAGTCCACGATTGTCATCAGGTCACCGGACAGCTGCCGCCGTCGGCCATCAAGGTATGGCCGCTGACGTAGCGGGCGTCGCTCGAGAGCAGAAAGCGCGCGGCCGCGCCGACGTCGTCGACGGGATCGCCGAGCGCGCCGAGCGGGAGGCGCCCGAGCACGCGCGACCGCATCGCGCGATCGAGCGCGAACGCGCGCTCCATCGCCGGGCTCGCGGCGAGCGGCGCGAGACAGTTGACGCGGATGCCGTCCATGCCCCACTCGCGCGCGAGCGCGCGCGCGAGGCCGCGCTGCGCCGCCTTGACGGCCGCGTAGACCGGCAGCCGCGCCTTGCCCTCGAAGCCGGCCTCGGAGGTCAGTAACAAATACGCGCCGCGCGACTCGCGCAGCGGCGCATGCGCGGCGCGCGCGAGCAAGTAGGCGCCGCGCAGCGAGACGGCGACGTGATCCTGCAGCTCGGCGAGGCTCACCTCGCGCAGCGAGGTCGGCTTCGGCGAGAGCGCGCTCGTCGCGTTGTGCGCGAGCGCGTCGAGGCGGCCGTCGCGCGCGAGCACGGCCGCGATCGCGCGCGCGACCGAATCGGCGTCGGCGACGTCGCACGCGACGAAGCGCCCGGCCCCGCCCGCCGAGTCGACTTCGCGCGCGACGCCCTCGCCTTCCGCCGCGCGCCGCG
>DASTOI010000295.1:0-4966 GCA_035762585.1 Myxococcota bacterium | reverse complement strand
TCCTTGCCTTGCGTCTCGGCGCTCGGCGTCGAGGTGCTCGTGCGAACGAGTCATTAGGGGAAGGGCGGATCTTCGGCCGCATCGAGCGGCCGAAGATCTGCTCGCATCCGGCCGGACCGTGGCGGTGAGCTCACTCTGAGCGCGATTCGGTTCGCGGCGCCGCCGCGCGGTTCGGCGGGGGCTCGCGCCGCGACCCCCGGCCTGCCCGCGCGGATCCTTGCCTTGCGTCTCGGCGCTCGGCGTCGAGGTGCTCGTGCGAACGAGTCACTAGGGGAAGAGCCGCTTTTGGATTGCTCGTCGCTGGCGCAGTGTTCAGTAGCCGTTGCGCGCGTTCAGGCGGCTTCCGAGCAGGTGGAAGAGGGCGCGGTGGGGGCGGGGGAGGTCTTGGCGCCAGCGCTCGTCGAGCTGGATGGCTTCGTCTTCGCGGCTCGCGATGCGGTTGCCGGCGATGCCTTCCCATGGGGCGCGGCGGAAGTGGAGCATCGCGGGCTCGAAGGCGACCCCGAGGAACTCGCAGACGCGGCGCAGCTCGCGCTCGGGCGCGCGCGCGAGGTCCTCGTAGCGGAGCGAGAGCCAGGGCGTCTCGGGCGCGCGCTCGCGCAGGCGCGCGGCGGCGCGCACGCTGCGCGACCAGTGCCGGTAGCCGCGCGCGAAGCTGCCGTACTTGCGGCGGAACGAGTGCACGACGCCGCGGCCGTCGCGCAGCAGCTGGATCACGCGCAGCTCGAGGCGCGCGGCGTTCAATAACAACTCGAGCTGGCCGGCGTCCTTCGACGCGTCGATCAGGATGCGCTTGCCCGACACGATCGCGACCGCGAGCGCGAGCGCGCGGTAGTCGCGCGCGATCGCTTCGAGCGCGTCAGCGCTCGCGCGGCGCGGGCGGCGCAGCTCGATCTGCGCGAACGAGCGCCCACTCGCGGCTTCGTAGCGCGCGCGCACGGCGCGCCAGAACGGCGACTCGAGCGGGCGCCTGCCGCGCTGCGGGTCGCGCACGTAGCGGCTCAGCTTGTCGATCTCGCTGAGCGCGTGCATCTGCGAGTGCGCGTTGAGGAGGAGGCTCAGCAGCGTAGAGCCCGAGTGGCTCGCGCTGAGCACGAACGCGAGCACCAATTGCTCGCCGAGCGCGCGCTCGCTCCCTGGCGCGCGGCTCACGCTGCGGCCGCGCGCTGCGCCTCCGCGAGGCGGGCCGCTCGCGGCCGTGAGAACTGCAGCACGCCGTCGTCGATGCGGCTGAAGCCGATCATCAGGAGGTCGAGCGCGTAGTTCTGATGGAGCTTCCACGGCAGTCTCGAGCCCTGCTTCGGGAACAGGTGGATGCTGCGCTGCACGTAGCCCGACGAAAGGTTCATCCAGCCTTCTTCTCGGACTTCGGGATCGTTCAGCTCGGGCCGCGCCTCGAGCCAGCCGCGCTGCTCCATGTGATTCAGCAGCCGGCACACGTACTCGCAGTTGAGATCGGCGCGCAGCGTCCACGACGCGTTCGTGTAACCGAACGCCCACGCGAGGTTCGGTACGCCGCGCAGCATCATGCCGCGATAGGTCATGCCCTTCGCGGGATCGATGCGCTGGCCGTCGACGCTCAGCTGCATGCCGCCGAGGAATTTCAGGTTGAGGCCGGTGGCCGTGACGATCAGATCCGCGGGCAGCTCGGCGCCCGACTTCAGCAGAATCCCGTTCGCGGTGAAGCGATCGATTGGGTCGGTGACGACCGACGCACGGCCCGCGCGCATCGCGGCGAACAGATCCGAGTTCGGCACGAGACAGAGCCGCTGATCCCACGGCCCGTAGCTCGGCGTGAAATGCTTCGCGACATCGAACTGCGCGCCGAGCTCCTTGCGCACGCCGCCGATGACCAGCCGCTTCGCGCGCTCGGGCCAGCGCTTACAGAACTGGAACAGCGCCATGCCGAGCAGGATGTTCTTCCAGCGCGAGATGCCGTACGCGAGCCGCTCGGGCAGCCAGCGCCGCAGCGCATTCGCGATGCCGTCCTGCTCGGGCTGCGAGACGATGTAGGTCGGCGAGCGCTGCAGCATCGTCACGTGCGCGGCTTGCTCGGCCATCGCCGGCACGAGCGTCACCGCGGTGGCGCCGCTGCCGATCACGACCACGCGCTTGCCGGCGTAGTCGACGTCCTCCGTCCACTTCTGCGGATGCACGATGCGGCCGCGGAAGTCTTCGCGGCCCGCGAACTCCGGCGTGTAGCCCTGCTCGTAGTCGTAATAACCGCTGCACATGAACAGGAAGTTGCAGCTGAGCCGCACGAGCTCGCGCTTCTCGCCGCGCTCGATCTCGACCGTCCAGCGCGCGGTCTCGCTCGACCACGCAGCGCGCTTCACCCAGTGCCCGAAGCGAATGTGGCGATCGATGCCGTGCTCGCGCGCGGTCTCCTCGACGTACGCGAGGATCGACGGGCCGTCCGCGATCGCCTTCGGATTCGTCCACGGCTTGAACTTGTATCCGAGCGTGTGCATGTCCGAGTCGGAGCGGATGCCCGGATAGCGGAACAGGTCCCAGGTGCCGCCGATCGCGTCGCGTCCCTCGAGCACCGCGTACGTGCGGCGCGGGCACTTGTCCTGCAGGTGGAACGCGGCGCCGATGCCGGACAGCCCGGCGCCGACGATCAGGACGTCGAAGTGCTCGATTGCGGACATGCGAACGGGGCCTCCGGGCGCGGCGCGCGAACAGCGGCGGACCTTAGGAAGGAGTTTCCGGCCGCGAAAGCACTCTGCCCCAGGGCGAGTGGGGGTCGCCTTATGATGGGAGGACCTGCGCGAGGAGCGTTTGCGATGAATCCCTACGAGCCACCGGCGACTGCTCTGCCCGAGCCGGCGCCAGCTGCCTCCAAGCGCTTTCGCTTCGTGCCCGTCCTCGTTGGCGGCGCGCTGATCGACTTCTTGGGCACCAACGTCGTCGGCTTCATCTTGGCTTCGGTGGTCGCGGCGGTTCTGCTCGCGCAGGGCGTTTCAGGGGGCGAGGTGGAGAAGGACCTGACGACGAATCCACTGCTCCTCGCCGCTTCGTACGGATTGGGCGCGGGCCTCACTTTGCTTGGCGGCTACGTGGCCGCGCGCTGGGCCGGCTTGCGCTTCGTCCTACATGGAGCCGCCGCCGGCGCTCTCTCGCTCGCGTTGGGCCTGCCGTTCCTGTTCATGGCGACACCGTGGGATTGGTTCGTGTACGTGGGTCTCACGATCCAGGTGCCACTCGCCGCGGCGGGCGGTTGGCTCGCGGCGCGCCGCGTTGCTTGAACCTGACCGAAAGCGGTGGCGACTCTGACGGCGTAGCGTCTTCCGCGAGGAGACCGCGATGACCTTCCACATCCCCGAGCACGTCCAGGAAGTCCGCGAGCGCGTGCGGCGCTTCGTTGAAGAAAAGTGTTATCCGGCCGAGCCGCTGATCGAGAGCCGCGGCGACGAGCACGGGCGCGAAATCGTTCGCGGCCTGATGAGTGAAGCGAAGCGGGCCGGGCTGTGGGCGCTCGGACATCCGAAAGAAATCGGCGGCGGCGGCATGCCGTTCCTCGATTACGTCTACGTGAACGAGGTGGTCGGCCGCTCCGAGCTCGCGATGGTGGCGCTCGGCACGCACTCGCTGCAGGACTCGATCATGCTGCACCTCTACGCGTCGCCGAAGTGGCGCGACGCATACCTGAAGCCGCTCGTCGAGGGCGAGATCTTCCCGAGCTTCGGGATGACGGAGCCGGACGTCGCGAGCTCCGATCCGACGCAGCTGAAGACGACGGCGCGGCTCGAGAACGGGCAGTGGGTGATCAACGGCCGCAAGTGGTTCACGAGCGGCGCCGATCGCGCGGCCTACACGACCGTGATGGTTCGCACCGAGCCGAATGCGCCGGCGCACGACGCGTTCAGCATGATCATCGTTCCGACGAGCACGCGCGGATACAACATCCTGCGCGACGTGAAGGTGATGGGTCACGCCGGTGGCCATTGTGAGGTGCAGTACGACGACGTGAGAGTTCCGGAAGAGAATCTGTTAGGGCCGCGCGGCGCGGGCTTCAAGATCGCGCAGAAGCGGCTCGGGCCCGGACGCATCTTCCACTGCATGCGCTGGCTCGGGCAGGCGCAGCGTGCGTTCGACCTGATGTGCGAGCGCGCGAACTCGCGCGTCGCGTTCGGCGGGCCGCTCGCCGACAAGCAGCTGATCCAGAAGTTCGTGTTCGACAGCGCGGCCGAGATCCAGGCGGCGCGCATGCTGACGCTCAGCGCGGCGGAGAAGATCGATCGCGGCGACGAGGCGCGCGTCGAGATCGCGCTGATCAAGGTCGTCGGCGCGTCGATGCTGCACAACGTGATCGACCGCGCGATCCAGGTCTTCGGCGCGAAAGGCGTCACCGAGGACACGCCGCTCGAGCGCATGTATCGCAGCGCTCGCTTCGCGCGGATCTACGACGGCCCGGACGAGGTGCACATCACGAACACCGCGCGGCGAATTCTCTCGAGCTACCGCCGCGGCGACGGGTGGGACTTCGGGCTGCGGTAGCGCGGCCCGGGCTGCACATAGCGAGACGAGGTCTTCGCTCCTTGGCGAGCGAGATTTGCTCGCGAACGCCCGTCGCTCTTACGGCAGTCGAATCCGCAATCGCGCGAGCGAGTGAACCGTGCAGCGCGGTCCGTCTCCATGGTCGACGTTCCAGCAAGCCGCCCAGCACCGCGCAGCGGTGCAGGCGGCGCGCAGCGAGGCGAAGCCGAGCGGAGCTCGGAAGAAAAGGGCCGGCTTGCCGAGACGGGAGGCAAGCCGGCCCCGAGAGACCAAACAACTGGAGGAGCATGGGGTCTCTCTGATGCGCACAGGAGACCCGCCGTGCGTGGCGCCGTCGCGGCGCGCGTGTCGAGAGATCGCGACGAATCGCGAAGCGACGCGTCACATGTGAAGTGACGGCGTTTGGCGTGCGCCTCGCCCCGCTACTTCGCGAGCGCGGCGTCGATCGCGGCGCGCACCTCCGGCG
>DASTOI010000294.1:0-8798 GCA_035762585.1 Myxococcota bacterium | reverse complement strand
CAGCGTGTCGCCGAAGAAGTCGATCGAGGGGCTGATCGGGGGTGCGCTCGTCGTGGTCGTGGCGTCGGTCGCGCTCGTCCCCACAGGGTTCATCGACCTGCTCGACGGCAGGCGCGTGGAGGCGCTGCTCCTCGGCCTCGTCATCGCGGTCGCGGCGACGCTCGGCGATCTCGCCGAATCCCTCGTGAAGCGGGACCTCGGCGTGAAGGACATGGGAAGCGTGCTTCCCGGTCACGGCGGCGTCCTCGACCGCATCGATTCGAACCTGCTCGGCATTCCGGTGATGTACTACCTGCTGCTCGCGTACACGTACTTCGCGTCGGTGTCCTCGCGCTTCTCGACGCCCTGACGGCGCGACCCACAGGCGGAGACCCCATGTTCGGCCCGAAGGAAACCGCAGAGCTCGCCGCGCTGAAGGAAGCCGAGCGCTTCAAGGACGAGTGCGGGATCGTCGGCGTCCACGGGCACTCCGAGGCGGCGAACATCGCGTACCTCTCGCTTTACGCGCTGCAGCACCGCGGGCAGGAGAGCGGCGGGATCGTCTCGACGCAGGGCGGCGAGCAGTTCGTGCATCGGGGCATGGGCTACGTCGCGGACATCTTCACCGAGAAGGTGCTCGTGAAGCTGCCCGGCCGGCATGCGATTGGGCACGTGCGCTACTCGACGACGGGCTCGAGCACGCTGCGCAACGCGCAGCCGTTCTGCGCGAACACCGACGGCGGGCCGGTCGCGATCGCCCACAACGGCAACCTCGTCAATGCGCTCGCGGTGCGGCGCGAGCTCGAAGGCCGCGGTGCGATCTTCAGCACCACTTCCGACAGCGAGGTGATCGTGCACCTGCTCGCGCGCTCGCGCGAGGCGTCGCTCGAGGACCGGCTGATCGACGCGCTCACGCGCGTGAAGGGCGCATTCAGCCTGGTGATGCTCACGCATGACGCGCTCGTCGCTGTTCGCGACGCGAACGGTTTCCGGCCGCTCGTGCTCGGGCAGCTCGACGGCGCGTGGGTCGCCGCGAGCGAGACCTGCGCGCTCGATCTGATCGGCGCGACGATGGTTCGCCATCTCGACCCGGGCGAGATGGTCGTGATCCGGCGCGGGCGGCTGCGCTCGCTGCGCCCATTCCCGAAGCCCACGCGCGAGGCGTTCTGCATCTTCGAGTACATGTACTTCGCGCGCCCCGATTCCAACTTCGCGGGCGGCAACGTCTACCTGTTCCGCAAGTCGCTCGGAAAGCTGCTCGCGCGCGAGCACCCGGCGGAGGCGGACCTCGTCGTGCCGCTGCTCGACTCCGGCAGCGCGGCGGCGCTCGGCTTCTCGGAGGAGTCGGGTATCCCGTACGAGACGGCGATCATCCGCCACCACTTCGTCGGCCGCACCTTCATCGAGCCCGCGCAATCGATCCGCAACTTCGGCGTGAAGGTGAAGCACAACGCGATCCGCGGCGTGCTCGACGGCAAGAGCGTCGTGCTGGTGGACGACTCCATCGTGCGCGGCACGAGCATGCTGAAGATCTCGAACATGATGCGCGGCGCGGGCGCCTCGAAGGTGCACGTGCGCATCGCGGCGCCGCCGACGATCCGTCCCTGCCACTACGGGATCGACATGCCGACGCGCTCCGAGCTGATCGCGTCGAACAAGACCGTCGACGAGATTCGCGCGGCGATCGGGGCCGACTCGCTCGGTTACCTCTCGCTCGACGGCCTGCGCGGCCTCGGCAAGAAGCTCGAGCACGGCTCGTGCGACGCGTGCTTCTCCGACGAGTACCCGGTGCCGATCGCGGGCGCCGAGGACCTCCCCCAGCTCTCGCTGTTCCGCGCCGTCGAAGAAGAGGCGCACGACGCCGAGTAGCCAGCGCCAACGCGCCGCTGGCTGACGCGAAGCGGGGCTGCTACCGACCGCCCCGCTGCAACGGACCTCGAGTGGGGAGATCTGTGCCGCGTCGCTGGATTGGCGTCACGACCTATCGCCGCGAGCGAGACGGTCGGGAACGCTTCACACTGCCTGCCGCCTACGTCGACGCCGTGAGAGCCGTCGGCGGCGTTCCCGTCCTGCTGACGCCCGGCGAAGAGGCGCCCGACGAGGTGCTCGCGCAGCTCGACGGCCTCGTGCTCTCGGGCGGCGGCGACGTCGATCCGCGCTTTTCGGGCGGCGTCGCGCACGAGTCGATCTACGGCACGTCCGCGGAGCGCGATCGCTTCGAGATCGCACTCGCTCGTCACGCGATCCAGCTCGGCACTCCGACGCTCGCGATCTGCCGCGGGCTCCAGGTGCTGAACATCGCGCGCGGCGGGACGCTGCATGCGCATCTTCCGGACGTCGTCGGCGACAAGATCTCGCATCGCGCGAGCCAGCTCGAGGCGACGACGCACGCCGTGCGCGTCGCCGGCGACTGCGCGCTCGCAGCATCGCTCGACGCGAGCGTCCTTCCGAACGTTCCGTCCTGGCACCACCAAGCGATCGATCGCTTGGGCGACGGTCTGCGGCCGGTCGCGTGGGCGGAAGACGGCGTGGTCGAGGCGGTCGAGCTGCTCGGCGCGCCGGCGATGCTCGCGGTGCAATGGCACCCGGAGCTCGATATGCACGCGAACGCTGCCGGGCGCCGGCTCTTCGAGACGCTCGCGCGCCTGTAGTCGGGCGCGGCGGCCGGACCCGCCGTCCGACAGCGTCGCGCGGCGCACTCGCGCCTCGCAGTCTGCGCGCCGCGGTCGATTTGAGAGATGGTGCGTTTCAGACCACAGCTCCGCCGTCCGATGTTCCGAGGGCGATCCGCCCGGAACGCGTTTCCGGGGTGGCGGAGTGTCGGAATGCGCCGGCTCAAGCAAACGTTCGATTCGGCGGCGAAGCTCGCTGCGGAATTCGGGCGCAACATCAAGATGGGCGGCGCGCAGATCCGGACGGAGGAGTCCTTCGATGCTCGCGAGTTCGTCGAAGTGGAGTTCGTGTTCAGCTGGCGCGGCGAGTCGCTGATCTACGAGGCCGAGGTCGTCTTCTGCGGCGGCGGGCAGGCGGCGGTGCAGTTCCGCAAGCCCGCGTCCGAGCTCGCCGCCGACCTCGCGCCTTACATGGGCTCACCGAGCGGCCGAGCGAAGGTCGAAGCGCGCGTCGCGCCGGCGATCTTCGAAGACGAGCTCGGCGACCGCGCGGAGCGCGAGCCGGTCTACACGCAGAGCCCCGACCCGAAGGCGAAGACCGTGCTGCGCACGCAGCGCCCGGACCTGCGCGATCCGCTCGACCGAGTCGCCGATCGCCGCGGCTCGGCGCGCGCGGTCGCGCGCGTGCCCGCGCGCGTGTCCGCGAATCACGTCAGCCTCGAAGGCCACACGCGCGATCTCTCGGACACGGGCGTGTTGATCTCCGCGGACGGCAGCGATCTGCCGCTCGGCAAGGCCGTCGAGCTCGAGCTGCAGCATCCGGAGAGCGGCGAGCGGCTCGCGGTAAGCGGGCGCGTCTCGCGTCACGTCGAGACCGACGGCACGGTCGCAGCGGTCGGCGTCGAGTTCGAGCCGCCGCAGGGCGCCGCCGGGGTGCTACGCAACTTCGTCAGCGACGTGAAGCGCGCCGAAGCGAAGCGCGCGCAGTCGGGGATCTCGGGCCGCATCGAGGAGCTCGGCATCGCGAACCTGATCCAGATGCTCGGGCAATCGTCGCCGCGCGGAACGCTGACCGCTGCGCACGGCTCCGAGGAGGCGACGATCGCGTTCGAGAACGGCACGCTGCGCTACGCGCTGCTCGGATCGCTGCGTGGCGTGAAGGCGCTCGCGCGCGCGCTGCAGTGGACGAACGGCACCTTCTCGTTCGCCAAGCACGTCGACGCGCTGACGGACGAGCCCGCGCCGATGCCGCTGCAGAGCGCGCTGCTCGAGGCGGCCCGCCAGGTCGACGAGTCCGTGCGCGCAGCGCCGATCGATCCGAAGCAGCGCTTCCGCGTCGAGCGCGCAGCATTCGCCGCGGCGGGCGAGCTGACGAAGCTCGAGGAAGCCGTGCTCGACCTCGCCGGCGCCGGCCTCACGGTGCGGCGAATGATCGACGTGATCCCCGACAGCGACGCCGCCGTGCACGAGGCGATCCGCGCGCTGCTCGAGCGCGGACTGCTCGCGCCAAAGAGCTGACCGAATCGCGCGGTGGTGCGCGCCGCCGACATTTCAGCGGGGACGCACTTTCATGAAAGTACGTCCCCGCTGAAAACTGCTCAGCTCGGGAGCCGGCGGATCAGCGTGTCGCGCCCGTGGCGCGCGTCGTCGCGCTGCGGGTAGTCGAGCGTGTAGTGCAGGCCGCGGCTCTCCTTGCGACGGACGGCGCACTCGATCACGAGCTCGGCTACGACCGCGAGGTTGCGCAGCTCGATCAACGGCGGCGTCAGCTTCGCGTTCCAGTAGTACTCGTTGATCTCTTCCCGTAACAACGCGATCCGCCGTTGTGCCCGTTCGAGCCGTTTGTCGCTGCGCACGATACCGACGTAGTTCCACATGAAGCGGCGGATCTCGTCCCAATTCTGCGTGATCACGACCGCCTCGGCGCTCTCGGTGGCGTCGCCCTCACTCCACGGCTCGACCTGCGGCGAGGCGGGCGAGATGTCGGGCAGCCGCGCGATTGCCTCGCGCGCCGCCGCCGCGGCGAACACGACGCCCTCGAGCAGCGAGTTCGAAGCGAGCCGATTCGCTCCGTGCAGCCCGGAGCAGGTGACCTCGCCCGCGGCGAACAGGTTCTCGATGTCGCTCTCCGCCTTCAGATCGGTGACGACGCCGCCGCAGCAATAATGAGCGGCCGGCACGACCGGGATCGGCTGGCGCGCCATGTCGATGCCGAACGCGAGGCAGCGCTCGTAGATGTTGGGGAAGCGCTCGCGCACGAACGCGGCGTCCTTGTGCGTGACGTCGAGCAGCACGTGGTCGTCGCCCGAGCGCTTCAGCTCCGCGTCGATCGCGCGCGCCACGACGTCGCGCGGCGCGAGGTCCTTCATCGCGTGGTAGCGCGGCATGAACGCCTCGCCGCCCATCGTGCGCAGGATGCCGCCCTCGCCGCGCACCGCTTCGGTGATGAGAAACGACTTCGCCTGCGGATGGAACAGGCAGGTCGGGTGGAACTGGAAGAACTCCATGTTCGCGAGCGTCGCGCCCGCGCGATACGCCATCGCCATGCCGTCGCCCGACGCGATGTCGGGGTTGCTCGTGTACAGGTAGACCTTCCCCGCGCCGCCGGTCGCGAGAAACGTCGCGCGCGCGAGAAAGCGCTGGACGACGCCGGTCTCCGCATCGAGCACGTACGCGCCGAGCGCGCGGTTCGGCCCGACCCCGCCAGAGCGCTGCGTGGTGAGCAAGTCGACCGCGCAATGGTTCTCGTAGAGCGCGATGTTCGGATGCGCGCGCGCGCGGGCGAGCAGCGCCCGTTCGATCTCGCGCCCGGTCGCGTCGCGGTTGTGCAGCACACGCCGGTGCGTGTGGCCGCCCTCGCGGCCGACCGCGAAATCGCCGCCCGTGTTGCGGTCGAATTCGACGCCGAGCTTCAGCAGCGCGTCGATCGTCTCCGCGCCGCGCTCGACGACGAAGCGCACGACCTCCTCGCGGCACAAGCCGGCGCCGGCCTCGAGCGTGTCTCGAACGTGCGCCTCGGTCGAATCGTCGGCGCCGACCACCGCGGCGATTCCGCCCTGCGCGTAGTTGGTGGCGGAGTCGGCAGCGCGCTTCTTGGTGACGATCGCCACGCGCCCGCGGTCCGCGACCTGGAGCGCGAAGAACAGGCCGGCGATGCCGCTCCCCAGCACGAGGAAATCGCTTTGCTGGAGGTCATCGCCGCTCGCCAAGTTGCCGCCCGCTGAAAAGCGGCCCCCGAGGGAGCCGGCCCGTTTGCTGACTCAGGCCCGCTTGCGCCTGCGCCGATAAGCCTGCGAGATGAGCGCAGCATATCCCGCGACTCGCGCCCGGGTCAGCCGCACTGCGGCGCTCGCGCTCGTCCTGGTTTTGGGATTCGCGGCGGAAGCGGCGCGAGCCGGCGGGTCCTTCTACCGCTTCGTCGACGAGCGCGGCGTCGTGCACTTCACGAACGTGCAGTGGGACAAGCGCTACACGCGCGTGAAGCTCGCGCCGACCGTGATCGGCCCCGAAGCGTTCGTGATGCGGCCGCCGCATCGCCGCGCCCGCACGTATGACCCGCTGGTCGTGCGCGTCGGACGCGAGGTCGGCGTTCCGCCAGCGCTCGTGAAGGCGGTGATCCACGCGGAGAGCGCGTTCGACCCGCGCGCCGTCTCGCACAAGGGCGCGAAGGGCCTGATGCAGCTGATGCCCGCGACCGCACGCTCGCTCGGCGTCTCCGACCCGTTCGCGGCGGAGCAGAACATCGCCGGAGGCACGCGCTACCTGCGCGAGCTGCGGGAGCGCTTCGGCAGCTGGACGTTCGCGCTCGCCGCCTACAACGCCGGCCCGGACGCGGTCACCAAGTTCGGCGGCATCCCGCCGTATCGCGAGACGCAGAAGTACGTCCGTCGCGTGCTGACTTACTATCGGCAATATCATCCGCAATTCGCCGCCCGCTGATCGCATTTCAGCCCCCACCCGCGGCGACCCGAGGAGCCGCGGCGTGGCCGGATCGCATGAGCGCGAACAGCTCTGGAATCTGCCGAACTCGATCACGATCGCGCGGCTCGCGGTGCTGCCGGTGCTCGCGGCGTTCCCGTGGTTTCCCGAGGAGTCGTTGCTGGTCGGCACGTTGTTCGTGCTTTCGGCGCTCGGCGACCTCGCCGACGGCTACCTCGCGCGGCGCGGCGGGCAGACCACGCGGATCGGGAAGCATCTCGACCCGCTCGCTGACAAGCTGACCACCGCGACGGCGCTGATCGTGCTGCTCGCGATGGCGCGCATTCCCGAGCGCTGGGGCGCCGTCCAGGTGGCGATCATCATCGGCCGCGAGCTCGCGGTGACGGGGCTGCGCGGCTTCGCGTCCGAATTCGGCACCGTGATGTCCGCGGAATGGCGCGGGAAGCTCAAGACGCTCAGCCAGAATCTCGCGGTCGGCTTCCTGCTGTTCCCGGCCGGCATGCTCGGGATCCGGAACCACGAGATCGGCGTGTCACTTCTGTGGCTGGCCGTGGCCCTCACCCTCTGGTCCGGCTGGGGATACTTCGCGGCGTTCTTTGGTCACACACCGGCATTGCCGAAACACGCAAAACCGGACGGGGAGGGGCGATGACGCGGCTGGAAGACCTGAAGGCGAAGATCGATGCGCGCGAGGCGTGCATCGGCGTGATCGGCCTCGGCTACGTCGGTCTCCCGCTCGCGCTCGAGCTCGCGAAAGCCGGCTTCCGCGTGACCGGCTTCGACCTCGACGAAGAGAAAGTGCGCGTGCTCGCCGCCGGCGGCTCCTACATCGAGGACGTCCCCGCCGCCGAGATCGCGAAGATCGTCAGCGCGGGGCGCTTCTCCGCGACCAGCGAGTTCCGCGCGCTGTCCTCGATGGATGTGATCAACGTCTGTGTGCCGACGCCGCTCACGAAGACGAAGGACCCCGACGTCTCCTACATGCTGCGCGCGGTCGAGGAGATCGGCCGCCGGCTGCGCAGCGGCCAGCTCGTGATCCTCGGCAGCACGACGTACCCGGGCACCACGCGCGAGCTCTACGTGCCGCACCTCGAGAGCTCGGGCCTGCGCTGCGGCGTCGACTTCGGCGTCGCGTTCGCGCCCGAGCGGATCGACCCCGCGAACAAGAAGTTCGCGGTGCGCGACGTGCCGAAGGTCGTCGGCGCCGAGTCGCCGCTCGCCGGCGAGCTCGCATGCCAGGTGTTCGCGACCGTGTTCGACAAGGTCGTGCCGGTCACCTCGACCGCCACCGCCGAGATGGTGAAGCTGCTCGAGAACACCTTCCGCGCGATCAACATCGGCCTCGCGAACGAGGTCGCGCTGATGTGCGACCGGCTCGGTCTCGACGTCTGGGAGGTGATCGACGCCGCCGCGACGAAGCCGTACGGCTTCATGAAGTTCACGCCCGGCCCGGGCCTCGGCGGCCACTGCATCCCGGTCGACCCGACCTATCTCTCTTGGAAGATGAAGGCGCTGAACTTCAACGCGCGCTTCATCGAGCTCGCGACCGACGTGAATGGGCACATGCCCGAGTACGTCGTCGAGAAGATCACGTCGCTGCTGAACGAGGAGCGGCTCGCGGTGAACGGCGCGAAGCTGCTGCTCCTCGGCGTCGCATACAAGGCCGACGTCTCGGACGTGCGCGAATCGCCCGCGCTCGACATCGCGAAGCTCTTGCTCGAGCGCGGCGCCGACGTGCGATACCACGACCCCCACGTCGCCGAGATGCGCCTCGACGGCCACAGCCTGAAGAGCGTCGACCTGAGCGACGAGCAGCTCTCGGGAGCCGACCTCGTCGTGATCCTCACCGATCACACGAGCATCGATTACGGCCGAGTCGTCCGTCTCTCGCACCGCGTCTACGACACCCGCAACGCGACCCGTCACGTGACCGAAGGCCGCGAGCGCGTGCGGAAGCTGTAGCCGCGCGCCTCCGCTCCCGAGGCCGCCCGCCGCACGCGCGCAGCGCTTGCCACCCGGCGGTCCGTGTCGACAACTCTCCACCGTCGCCTATCGTGCCCCGCCTTCGCGCGAGTAGCTCAGTTGGTAGAGCACCACGTTGCCAACGTGGATGTCGCCGGTTCGAACCCGGTCTCGCGCTCCAGACTCGCGCCCGGGAAGCCCGCAACTTCTCGGGCGTTTTCGTCTCTGACCTCCTGATAGCTGTCGCGGCCGCAGCGGGGCGAAAGAACGGCTGCGGGCGGTCAGAACGGCAGTGGGCGGTCCGGC
>DASTOI010000293.1:0-6521 GCA_035762585.1 Myxococcota bacterium | reverse complement strand
TGCGCGAGCCGGCGCGGGAAGATGCCCGCGCGGCGCGAGCACGCTGAGGTCGACGCCCATCTTCGCGGCGCCGACCATCAGCGAGGTGACCACGTTGTTGCGGCCGTCGCCGACGTAGCAGAGCCTCGTGCCGCGGATGTGGCCGACGTTCTCGCGCAGCGTCAGCAGATCGGCGAGCACCTGCGTCGGGTGATAGGTGTCGCAGAGCGCGTTCCAGACCGGGATGCCGGAGTGCTGCGCGAGCTCGCGCACGAGCGCGTGCTGGAAGCCGCGGAACACGATCCCGTCGAACAGCCGGCCGAGCACGCGCGCGATGTCCTTGACCGATTCCTTCTCGCCGAAGCGGATGTCGGTCGGCGGCAGCACCTCGAGGTTCGCGCCTTCGTCCGCCGCCGCGACCGCGAACGACGCGCGCGTGCGCGCCGATGGCTTCAGGAAGATCAGCGCGATGTTCTTGTGCGCGAGCCGGCGCGGGAAGATGCCCGCGCGGCGCGCGGCCTTCAGGTCGGCCGCCGTATCGACCATCAGCGCGATCTCGTCGGCGCTGAAATCGCGCAGCGTGAGCAGGCTTCGGCCTTTGAGAGAAATCGGCATCGCGCAGCTCCTCCGCGAAGGACGAGAAGCCCCGCATCCTATCGAAGCACCTTTCATCGGGGACGTACTTTCATGTGAAAGTACGTCCCCGATGCAAACTCGCGTCGTCTACCTGGCGCCTGATGAGTTCGATTCGCCGCCGCCGCCGTTTCGCGTGGGCGCGGGTGGGCGCGTTTGGCTGAGCGAGCGGGGCGAGCTCGAGACGGACGAGCGCGTGCGGCTCTCCGCGAACACGGTGCACGCGCTCGAGGGCCACGGCGTGCTCGTGCAGCTGAACCGGCTGCGGCTCGAGCTTGGGCCGCTCGGGGGCGGGCGCCAGGCGCTGGTGCCGCAAGCGGCGCTCGCCGCCGCCGCCGAGATCCTCACGGAGGCAGACCGGAAGACCTACGGCGCGCAGTACGAGTTCGTCGTCGCGCGGGCGAACGGCGCCGAGTACCGCGTGCGCGTCGAGAACCGCGAGTACCAGCGCGCGCTCGCGCGGCTGCGCGATCTGATCGTCGCCGCGAGCCGGCAAGGCTTCGCCGTGTGGCTGCGCATCTAGCGTTTCCAAGGCCGGGCCTGATACACACGCGCGCTCGACGAGGTGCCCGATGACGACATCACCCCGGATCAACGACCCCTCACCCGGCGTCCGGCTGATCACGCTGAATCGCCCCGAGAAGAAGAACGCGTTCGACGACGCGCAGTGGGACGGCTTCGCGGACGCGCTGCGCGCGGCGAGCGCGGACGAGGACGTGGCAGCGGTGGTTGTTACGGGCGCGGGCGGCGACTTTTCCGCAGGCGTCGACCTGAGCTCGTTCGCGGGCGGCGCGCGCGCGCGCAGCGGCCCTTTCGCGAGCGGCTACGACAACACGATGGATGCGCTGGTCGCGCTCGAGAAGCCGCTGCTCGCGGCGGCGCGCGGCGTCTGCGTCGGCTTCGGCGCGACCTTCCTGTTTCACTGCGACTGCGTCTACCTCGGCGCGAGTGCGCGGCTGCGCCTGCCGTTCGTGCGGCTCGGGCTCGTGCCGGAGGGGGCGAGCAGCTACCTGCTGTCGTCGCTCGTGGGGCCGCGCCGCGCGGGCGAGCTGATGTACACCGCGGAGTGGATCCCGGCGGCGCGCGCGCTCGAGCTCGGCATCGCGACGTCGCTGCACGCGGACGACGCGGTGCTCGACATCGCGCTCGCGAAGGCGCGCGAGATCGCGCAGTTCCCGGTCTCGGCGCTGCGCGAGACGAAGCGCACGCTGAAGGCCGCGCAGGCGGCGGGCATTCGCGGCGCGCTGGCTGCGGAGGCCGCGGGCATGAAGGCGCAGGCAGGCTCGCCCGAGAACGTCGAGGCAGTGCGCGCGTTCATGGAGAAGCGCGAGCCAGACTATCGAGCGGCGCGGGCGCGCGCGCGGACGGAGAAGAAGTCGTGAGCAAGCCCGTCGCGTTCGTCACCGGCGCCTCGCGCGGCATCGGCAAGGCGACCGCGCTCGCGCTCGCCGAGCGCGGCTTCGACGTCGTGATCTCCGCGCGCACGGTCACCGGCGCCGAGCGCCACGAGTACTCGCCGAGCGCCGAGCGCTCGCTCGTGCGCGCGATGCCGGGCAGCCTCGAAGAGACCGCGGCGCAGCTGCGCGCGCGCGGCGCCGAGGCGCGCGCAATCCCGATGGACCTGCTCGATCGCGCGAGCACGCGCGCCGCCGCGCGCGCGGCGCTCGCGGCGTTCGGCCGCGTCGACGTGCTCGTCAACAACGCGATCTATCAGGGCCCCGGCGTGATGGACCGCGCGCTCGCGCTCGATCTCGATCACGTCGAGCGCGTGCTGCGCGGCAACGTCACGCACCAGCTGCTGGTCGTGCAGGAGCTCTTGCCGCAGATGCTCGAGCGCAAGCGCGGCGCGATCGTGAACCTCGTCTCCGCCGCCGGCATGGGCGATCCGCCGCCGGGCAGCGGCGCGTGGGGCTTCGCGTACGGCGCCTCGAAGGCCGCGCTGATCCGCCTCGCGGGCGTGCTCGCGTCGGAGCATGCCGGCTCGGGCGTCTCGTTCTTCAATCTCGAGCCCGGGCTGATCCTGACGGAGAGCATGCGCGAGCAGGGACTGACCGAGGAGTTGTTACGAGCGGTTCCCGGCGGCGGCGCGCCGCCGGAGGTGCCGGCCGCGGTGATCGCGTGGCTCGTGACGAGCCCGGACGCCGCGCAGTGGCACGGGCGCACGATTCACGCGCAGGCGGCCGCGCGCGAGCTGCGGCTCGTGCCGGGCTGGCCGCCCGAGACCGCTTCGCAAGGTCGCGCGTAGCGCGACCGCGCAGCGAGGCGCAGTCTTCGGAGCCGAGCGGAGATCGAACAGTGGATACCGAGTGTGGGACGCCTCGGCGCGACGCACTCGCGCACCCGTTGGAGAGTGACGCGATGAGCGCTCGGCGCGCGGCCTCGCTTGCGGCGGTGGCGGCTGCGCTCACGGTCGCTGCGTTCCCGCCGGTCGGCGCGTGGCCGCTCGCGCTCGTGATGCTCGCGCCGCTCGCGTTCGTGCTCGCGAGCGCGACGCCGCTCGCCGCGTTTCGGCTGACCTACGCGTACACGATCGCGATGGGGGTCGCGGTCGCGCGCTGGCTCGTCCACGCGCTCGCGAACGAGTACCAGACCCCGCTCGCGACGGCGTGGGGGGGCACGGTCGGCCTGGTCGCGGTCTACGCGCTCGTGCCGGCTTTGGCGATGGCGGGCTTCGCGTGGCTGCGCCCGCGCCTCCACGTTCTGCTCGCGCCGCTCGCGTTCGCGGCGCTGTATGCGTTCTCCGAGTGGCTGCGCGCCGCGCCGCTCGGGCTGCCGTGGCTGCTCGCCGCCCACGCGCTCGCGCCGGCGCCGGCGCTGCTGCAGAGCGCCGACGTGCTGGGCGCGACGGGCGTCAGCTTTCTCGCGCTCGCCGTCTCGGGCGGCGCCGGCTTCGCGATCGCCGCGCGCAGCGCGCGCCCGCTGCTCGCGCCCGGTTTGTTATGGGCGCTCGCGCTCGGCTACGGCGCGCTGCGCAGCGCCACGTTGCCCGCGGGCGAGCCGCTGCGCGCGGGCGTCGTGCAGGCGTCGATCGCGCAACGCGATCGCTGGCGAGAAGGCTTCGCGCTCGCGCACACGGAGGATCACTTGGCGCTGACGCGCGAGCTGCTCGCGCGCGCCGGCCCGCTCGACGTCGTCCTCTGGCCCGAGACCGCGATCGACGACGTGCTCGAGCGCGATGCGCGCCTGCTCGCCGCGGTGCGGCGCCAGGTCGAGGCGAGCGGCGTGCCGATCGTGACCGGCGCGCAGCGTCAGATCGGCGGCGTCTCGAACTCGGCGTTCCTCGTGATCCCGCGCGCCGGGCTGATCGAGAGCTACGAGAAGCAGCGGCTGGTGCCGTTCGCGGAGTACGAGCCCACGTGGGGCCGCGCGCTGCGCCCCGTGTTCGCCGGCATCGCGCGGCGCGTGCCCTATCGCGCGGGCGCGGAGCCGCGCGTGTTTCGCCGCCTCGCCGTTCCGTTCGCGGCGCCGATCTGCTTCGAGATCACCTACCCGAGCCTCGCTCGGCGCTTCACGAACGGCGGCGCGCGCGCGCTGCTGAACCTCTCGAACGACGCCTGGTTCGGGCGCTCCGGCTACGCCGAGATGCACCTCGCGCACGCGATCTTCCGCGCGATCGAGCTGCGCACGCCGGTCGTACGCGCGGCGAACACCGGCGTCTCCGCGCTGATCGACGCGCGCGGCCGCACGCTCGCGCGGCTCGAGATGGGGGTGCGCGGCGGCATCCACGCCGAGCTGGCCGCGAACGCCTCGCCGACGCTCTACGCGCGGCTCGGCGACGCCCCGGCGCTCGCTTTGCTCGCGGCCGCCGCGCTCGCGCCGCTCGCGGCCGCGCGTCGTCCCTGACTATTGGCTATCGCGGCAGCCGGTCGCGGCGCCCGCGCAGATCGGCAGCTCGTTCGAAAGCAATCCGCGCGGATTCTGCACTTGCAGGAAGTGCAGGCCCGCGCCCGGATTGTTCACGAGATCGATCGAGACGTTGCCGGTGTTGCAGAAGCCGTTCGCCGCGCCGGCGCCGCACGCGAGCGACGCCGCGACCGGCAGCCCGTCGACGAGCACGGTCGCGGTCTGCGAGACCGCCGTTCCGGTGACGTTGAAGGCGGGCGGACTCCCGCTCGCGGAGAAGAGCGGCAGCGGCGGATCGCCGACCGGCGTGGCCGTGGTCGGAACGCCGGTGGTCGCGAGCAGCGGCTGCGGCGTCGTGCGGGCGTTCGCGCGCAGGTGTGCGGTGAGCGTCACGAGCGTCGCACCGCTCGCCGCCTCGGCGCGCAGCGCCGCGGACGAGAGCGTCGTCACACGGTCGACCCAATTCGCGCCGTTGAAGGTCAGCAGCACGCTCGCGTTGTTACGGCGTCCGATCGCGCGCAGATTGACGGCGCCGCGCGTGTCCGCCGCCTCGAGCGCGGTCATCAGCGCGAGCGTCTCCGGCAGGTTCGCGGTCGCGGTGTTCAGCGTGAGCTGCCGGCCGGTCGCGCCCGACGTCCCGGTGCTCGCCTCCTCGATCATCTCGAAGATGTCGGGCGGCCGAACGTTGTAGACCGCCTCGAACACGAAGAACGCAGCGCCGAAGGTCGACTGCTCGCGGAAGCCGAGGTTCGGATCCCAGACGAAGCCGGGCTCGTTGCCGCTGGTCGCGAACGCGAGGATCTCCTCGGCGTTCGTCACGCCGAGCGAGAACTGCAGCGAGCGGTCGGTGAGGCCGCGCAGCGTCGGCGCGTCGAAGCCGTCCAGCGTCGCGGAGTTCGTGCTCGCGCCGAGCGGCGGCGCGTGGCAGCCGCCGTCGGCGTCCGCGCACGAGCGCGGCTGCGCCGCGTCGTCCTGGTTCGCGAAGAACTCGGCGAAGCCCTTGACCGCGGAGACCGCGACGCCGCCCTGGGTCGCGGGCACCGGGTCGCTCAGCCGGGAGAGCGCATCGCTCACGCGGCGAGAGCGGGCGGGCGGGTACGCGACCGAAGCGAGGAAGGTCGCGAGGTCGTCCTTCTCCTGCGCGCTGAGCTCGTTGCCGCCCGGCGGACACGCGCCGCTCTGGTCGCACATCACGCCGGCGAGGCTCCCGTTCACCAGGTCGAGGAAGCAGTCGTGATCGCCGTCCGCGTCGCCCAGCACGCAATCCGTGCCGCCGGCGCCCGCGAAGCCGACGGAGCCGTTGCCGCCGCCGAACGGATCGCCGAGCGTGCCGTCCCAGTGCAGCGGGATCGTGTTCGAGAGGCCGCGGATCGGCATCGTCGTGCGCGGCTCGTCGCCGCTCGGGCAGCCGATCGCGCTGCACTCGCCGCCGATCCGCCATAACAGCTGGTCGACATTTGCGTCGGGGTGGCAGCTGCCGCACGAGAAGTTTCCGCTGGTCGACGCGAAGGCGTCGTTGAACGCGATGGCGCCGCGCCGCACGGCGATCGGCGTCGGATCGCGGCCGACGTTCGCGGTCGCGAGCAGCGAGAGCGCGCCGTCGTCGCCGAGCGCGATCTGCGAGACGGTGTTCTCGAGCGTGTTCAGCACGTAGGCGGTGCCGGTCGCGCCGCTCGGCGAATGCAGTGCGACGCCTTTCGGGATCGCGCCGACGTCGAGCGTCGCGAGCGCGTCGCCGCCGAGCCCGGCGTCGAAGCTCGCGATGCGGCTCGCGCCCGCGGCCGTCATCAGCACGATCGTGCCGTCGCCCGAGAGCGCGATCCCGTACGGAGTCGCGAGCGAATTCGCGTGCGTGGTGCCGCTGGGCTCGAGGTTCTTGATCGTCGGCGCGCCGCAGCCGCCCGCGCTGCACGTCACGGCGGCGAGCTCGTTCTCGAACATGCGATTCTGCAGCGTCGCGAGCACTTCGCGGTGATTGCCGTTCAGCTGATTGCGCGCATCGGTCTGCGCCACGAACGCGCGCCCGCTCGCGTCGACCGCGAGGCCGTAGAGGAGCGTGCCGAGGC
>DASTOI010000292.1:0-2154 GCA_035762585.1 Myxococcota bacterium | reverse complement strand
TGTCCGGGATCTACGTCCAGCTCGAGCGCTACGCGGACGCGATCGCCGAGGCGCAGATCCTGATCGACGACCCGACTTACGGCGAAGTCTGGATGCCGCTCGTGAACAAAGGCTATTCGCAGATGCAGCTCGGCGAGCTGTCCGAGGCGCGCAAGAGCCTCGAGCTCGCGGCCGAGTTCAAAGACACGTACTGGCGCGCGTATCTCAACCTCGGCATTTTGGCCGCGCTCGAAGGCCAACGCGAGGATGCGCTCGCTCACTTCGCGCGCGTGATCGAGCTCGGAGCGGGCACGCTCGGCGAGGCCGAGGCGAACTACCGCTCCGCCGAGATCTACGTTTCCCTCGGTGATCAAGGGCGCGCGATTCGTCACTTGTTAGCCGCCAACGAGCGGAACCCGGACGGTCAATGGGGCAGGGCATCGGTCGAGTACCTGAAGCGCCTGCAGTAATCGGCGGCGGCGCCGCGCGGGAGCCGATCGGTCGCTACATCGCGCAGCAGCGGCGGCTGCGCGGCATCGACCTCGAGGAGCTCTCGGCGCGCACGCGCATCCCGCGCCGCTCGCTCGAACGCCTCGAAGCGGGCGCGTTCGATCGCTCGCCCGACGGCTTCTCGCGCGGCTTCGTGCGCACGGTCGCCGAAGCGATCGGGCTCGACGCCGACGACGCGGTCGCGCGCATGCTGCCCGAGCCCGACGCCGCGCAGCTCGGGCCGCCCCGCGCTGCGCTCTGGATCGTCGGCGGCATCGTCGTCGCGCTGGTCGCGGGCGCGATCTTGATCGTGCGCACGCGTGCGCACGCGCCGGCGGCCGCGGACACCGCGGCGACCGGCCTGCCGGTGCGCATCGACTACGTGCGCGCGCTCGCCGAGGCGAACGGGATTCACGCGAGCGAGCTGAGCGGACGCGACGCGGTGCTTCCGCCGCCGCCGCCCGAGCCCGCGGAGCCGGAAGTCGCGGCGGCTGCCGAGGTCGCCGCGCCGCCGCCGAAGGCGGCTGCGAAGTCGGCATCGGCGTCTGCTCCGCCTGCTGCGACCGCGCATCCCGCGCCGGCGACCTCTTCGACCGCCGGCGCGCCTACGGCTCCGCGCGCGAGCCCTCCGAGTCCGGCGGCCTCTCCGTCTCCGCAGCCGGGCACACCAGCGAGTCCTGCAACTGAGCTCGGGGCGTCGCCGCCGGCGCCCGCGCCGAGCGCGAACCCGAGCGCCGAAGCGACGAGCGAGCCCGCGGAACCGGCGCCGGCGTCGACGGCGGCCGATGCGGCCGCGAGCGCGCCGCCCGCGCTCGACGAAGCGCCTCCGGTCGAAGCCGTCGCGCCCACTTCCACTTCCTCCCCGACGGAGCCCGAATCGTCGCCCGCGACCGATGCAGAAGCTGACGACTGAGGCGCTCGTTCTGCGCGCGGTCGATCTCGGCGAGAGCGACCGCATCGTCCACCTGCTGACGCCCGAGACCGGCCGCATCGCGGCGATCGCGAAGGGCGCGCGGCGCAGCACGAAGCGCTTTCCGGGCACGCTCGACTTCTTCAATCAGCTGCACGTTCAGCTCGAGCGCAAGCGCGGCACGGCGCAGCTCGCGCGGCTCGAGCACGCGCGACTGCTGCGCGCGTTCCATGGCCTGCGCGAGAACGCCGGGCGCTTCGCGCTCGGCTGCTACCTGCTCGAGTTGCTCGATCGGCTCGCGCCCGAGGGCGGACGTCTCGGCGATCTCGCCGCGCTCTATCGCTTCGCGATCGACGCGCTCGGCGCGATCGACTCTCTCGCGGCCGAGCCGCGGCTGCGCGCGCTGCTCGAGCTGCGGCTGCTCACGGCGGTCGGCCTGCGGCCGGAGCTCGCGCGCTGCGTCCGCTGCGGGCGCGCGCTCACTGCGCCCCGCGCACAATTCTGGATCGCAGAGGGCGGGCCGATCTGCGAGCGCTGCGCAGCGCCGGGCGAGCATGGCATCCCCGTTCATCTCGGAACCCTACGCGCGCTCGAGCAGAGCCTCGCATTCCCCCTCGCGAACACCGGCCGCATCGCACTCAGCGAAGCCGCATTGCGGGAGGCGCAGACAGTCCTCGGCCGCTTCCTCCGCTTCCACATCGGCGTCGAGCCTCGCAGCGAGGCATTCCTCACGGAGCAGCTAGAACGCTGACTGCGCCAGCAGCGCCGATGAGGGA
>DASTOI010000291.1:0-7830 GCA_035762585.1 Myxococcota bacterium | reverse complement strand
ACCTTGCGCGCCTCGGCCGCGAGGCTCGCGGTGAGGGCCTCCATGAAGTACGAGCCCCCGAAGGGATCGATCACGAACGGGATGCCGGTCTCCTCCTGGAGGACGAGCTGCGTGTTGCGCGCGATGCGCGCGCTGGTCTCGCTGGGGAGCGCGAGCGCCTCGTCGTAGCCGTTCGTGTGCAGCGACTGCGTGCCGCCGAACACCGCGGCCATCGCCTCGATCGTGGTCCGGATGATGTTGTTCATCGGATCCTGCTCGGTGAGGCTCGCGCCCGACGTCTGGCTGTGGGTGCGCAGCATCAGCGAGTCGAGCTTCTTCGGCGCGAACTCCCGCTGCATGCGCTCGGCCCAGATGCGGCGCGCGGCGCGCATCTTCGCGATCTCGAAGTAGAAGTTCATGCCGATGCACCAGAAGAACGAGAGCCGGCCCGCGAACGCGTCGACGTCGAGCCCCTTCGAGCGCGCGGCGCGCACGTACTCGAGCCCGTCCGCGATCGTGAACGCGAGCTCCTGCACCGTCGTCGCGCCGGCTTCCTGCATGTGGTAGCCGCTGATCGAGATCGAGTTGAACTTCGGCATGCGCTGCGCGGTGTACGCGATGATGTCCGCGACGATGCGCATGCTCGGCTCGGGCGGATAGATGTAGGTGTTACGGACCATGAACTCTTTGAGAATGTCGTTCTGAATGGTCCCGGCGAGCTTCTCCTGTGCGACGCCCTGCTCCTCGCCCGCGACGACGAAGCATGCGAGCACCGGCAGCACCGCGCCGTTCATCGTCATCGAGACGGTCACCTGCTCGAGCGGGATGCCGTCGAACAGGATCTTCATGTCCTCGACCGAGTCGATCGCGACGCCGGCCTTGCCGACGTCGCCGGTCACGCGCGGGTGGTCCGAGTCGTAGCCGCGGTGGGTCGCGAGATCGAACGCGACCGAGAGGCCCTGCTGGCCGGCCGCGAGGTTCGCCTTGTAGAACGCGTTCGACTCTTCGGCGGTCGAGAAGCCCGCGTACTGGCGGATCGTCCACGGGCGGTTCGCGTACATCGTCGCGCGCGGGCCGCGCAGGAACGGAAACATGCCCGGCAGCGTGTTCGCGTGCGCGAGCCCCTCGAGGTCGCCCGCCGTGTAGAGGGGCTTCACCGCGATGCCGTCCGCGCTCGTCGTCGTCAGCGTGTCGGCGCTCTTGCCGCGCAGCTCCTTGGCCGCGAGCTCCTTCCATTTTTCGAGGTCCGACATCGTCTCTCTCCTGATTCGGGTCGCGGGCGCTCGCTCGCTCCGCGCCGCTGAAGCCTCGCAGCTTCCCTGATTACATCGAGCGGCGGTAGCTCCCTCCGACGTCGAAGAGCGCGTGCGTGATTTGCCCCAGGCTCGCGCTCTTCACGGTCTCCATCAGCTCCTCGAACACGTTGCCGCCGCTGCGGGCGACCTCGCGCAGCCTCGCGAGCGCGCGCGGCGCGTCCTCGGCGTGGCGCGCTTGAAACGCGCGCAGCGCGGCGAGCTGGCGCTGCTTCTCGTCGTCGCTCGCGCGCTGCAGCGCGAGCGGCCGCTGCGATCTCTCGGGATGCGGATTCTCGAACGTGTTGACCCCGATGATCGGCAGCTCGCCCGAGTGCTTCTTCGCCTCGTAGTAGAGGCTCTCGTCCTGGATCTTGCCGCGCTGGTAGTGCGTCTCCATCGCGCCGAGCACGCCGCCGCGCTGCGCGAGCCGCTCGAACTCGTCGAGCACCGCTTCCTCGACGGCGTCGGTCAGCCACTCGATCGCGTAGCTGCCCTGCAGCGCGTTCTCGTTGCGCGCGATGCCGAGCTCGCGGTTGATCACGAGCTGGATCGCGAGCGCGCGCCGCACCGACTCCTCGGTCGGCGTCGTCACCGCCTCGTCGTACGCGTTCGTGTGCAGCGAGTTGCAGTGATCTTGGATCGCGGTGAGCGCCTGCAGCGTCGTGCGGATGTCGTTGAACGCCATCTCCTGCGCGTGCAGCGAACGGCCCGAGGTCTGGATGTGGTACTTGAGCTTCTGGCTGCGCTCGTCGCCGCCGTAGACGTCGCGCAGCGCGATCGCCCAGATCCGCCGCGCGACGCGCCCGATCACGTTGTACTCGGCGTCGAGCCCGTTGCTGAAGAAGAACGAGAAGTTCGGCGCGAAGTCGTCGACGCGCATGCCGCGCGCGCGGTAGGCCTCCACGTATGTGAAGCCGTTCGCGAGCGTGAACGCGAGCTGTGTGATCGGATTCGCGCCGGCTTCGGCGATGTGGTAGCCGGAGATCGAGACCGAGTAGAAGTTCCGCACCTTGTTACGGACGAAGTACTCCTGGATGTCGCCCATCACCTTCAGCGAGAAGTCCGTCGAGAAGATGCACGTGTTCTGCGCCTGATCCTCCTTCAGGATGTCGGCCTGCACCGTGCCGCGGACGCGCGAGAGCACGTCGCGCTTGATGCGCGCGTAGGTCTCCGCGTCGACCGCCTCGTCGCCGCGAATGCCGAGCAGGCCGATGCCGAGGCCGTCGTGTCCGTGCGGCAGCGCGCCCTGATAAGTCGGTAGCCCGCGACCCGCGAGTCTCGCGCGCAGCGCGTCGAGCTCGCCGCGCTCGCGCAAGTGCTTCTCCACCTGCTGGTCGATCGCGGCGTTCAGGAAGAACGCGAGGATCGTCGGCGCCGGGCCGTTGATCGTCATCGAGACGGAGGTGGCCGGATCGCACAGGTCGAAGCCCGAGTAGAGCTTCTTCGCGTCGTCGACCGTGCAGACCGAGACGCCCGAAGTACCGACCTTGCCGTAGATGTCGGGCCGCTCGTCGGGATCGCGGCCGTAGAGCGTCACGCTGTCGAACGCGGTCGAGAGCCGCGTCGCCGGCTGCGCGGCGGCGAGCACGTGGAAGCGCCGGTTCGTGCGCTCGGGCTCGCCCTCGCCGGCGAACATCCGCGCCGGCTCTTCCTCGGGCCGCTTGAACGGGAACACGCCGGCCGTGTACGGAAACTCGCCGGGAAGATTCTCCTGACGGAGGAAGCGCGTGAGCGCGCCGGCGTCCGTCTCACGCGGCACCGCGATGCGGGGCAGCTTCGTGCCCGACAGCGTCGTCGCGGTGTTCTCGACCTCGATCGCGCGCCCGCGCACGACGTAGTGCTGGCGCTCGGCCTCGTAGCGCGCGCGCCGCGCGGGCCACTCCGCGAGCGCGCTCCTCAGCTCGGGGTCGAGCTCCGCCTCGCGCGCCGCCGCCTTCGCGGCCAGCGCCTCTCGCAGCTCCGCCGGCGCGTCGGCGAGCTCGCGCGCGGAGTCGCGCAGTGCCTGCGCCGCATGTGCCGTCGCGGCGAGCTCCTCGCTGCGCGCCTTGTAGCGGCGTACGGCCTGCGCGATCTCGTCGAGGTAACGCTCGCGGCCGGTCGGTACGAGCGGGGGCGGCGATGCGATCGGCACGTGCGCCGCAGAAGCGCGCGCCGGGAACGCGCCGCCGAGCGCCTCGAGCTTCGCGCGCAGCGCCGCGAACAAGCGCTCGACGCCGGGATCGTCCCACTGGCTCGCGACCGTCGCGAACACTGGCAACGCATCGTCCGCGCCTCCGGCGTCCGGGTGATTGCGACGCCACTGCTTGCGCACGTCGCGCAGCGCGTCGGCGGCGCCGCGCCGGTCGGACTTGTTGAGCACCACGAGCGACGCCAGCTCGAGCATGTCGATCTTCTCGAGCTGCGACGGCGCGCCGTACTCGGGCGTCATCACGTAGACCGCGGCGTCCGCGAGGTCGACGATCTCGCTGTCGCTCTGGCCGATGCCGGCCGTCTCGACCAGCACGAGGTCGAAGCCCGCAGCCCTGAGCACGAGCACCGCATCCTGCACCGCCTGCGAGAGCGCGAGGTGCGCCTGGCGCGTCGCGAGCGAGCGCACGAACACGCCGGCGCCGTGCACCGAGTTCATCCGGATGCGGTCGCCGAGCAGCGCGCCGCCCGAGCGGCGCCGCGTCGGGTCGACCAATAACAAGCCGATGCGGCGCTCCGGGTAGTCGAGCCTGAAGCGCCGCACGAGCTCGTCGACGACGCTCGACTTGCCGGCGCCGCCCGGGCCTGTGAAGCCGAGCACCGGCACGGGCTTCGCCGCCGCCTGCACGCGCAGCGAAGCGCGCAGCTTCTCCGCCGGCGCGAGCGCGTCCGCCGCCGCCTCCTCGAACCACGTGATCGCGCGCGCCACCGCGAGCGCGGCGCCGCCCGCGAGCTCGCTCGCGTCGACGGCCCGCGGCGGCAGCGCGTGCTGCCGGCATTCATCGAGCAGCGCGCCGATCATGCCGCCGAGGCCGAGCGTCCGGCCGTCCTCGGGCGAGAAGAGGCGCGCGACGCCGTAGGCCTGCAGCTCGGCGATCTCCTCGGGCACGATCGTCCCGCCGCCGCCGCCGTAGACGCGCACGTGGCCGGCGCCGAGTGCGCGCAGCCGATCCACCAAGTACTTGAAGAACTCGACGTGGCCGCCCTGATAGCTCGAGATCGCGACCGCCTGCGCGTCCTCGTGCAGCGCCGCCTCGACGATCTCGTCCACCGAGCGGTCGTGGCCGAGGTGGATCACCTCGGCGCCCTGCTGCTGCAGCAGTCGCCGCATGATGTTGATCGCGGCGTCGTGACCGTCGAACAGCGACGCTGCGGTGACGACGCGGATGCGCTGCGGCGCGCGGTGCAGCGGGGTCACGTTTGCGGCGGCGGTCATGCCTTCTCCTAGCTGCGCGCCGGCAGCGACGCCAGCTGCGCCTCCACGCGCTCCGCGACGTGGTCGCGGTATTTGCTGATCTCGTCGCGCAGGTCGCCGAGCTCCGCGATGCGGCGGTCGAGCTCGGCGAGCCGCCGGCCGAGCAGCGCATCGAGCCGCGCGAGCATCGCGCGCGTCGAGCCCTCGAGCGCGTGCACCGCGTTCAGCTCCTTGATCTCCTCGAGCGTGAGCCCGAGCGCCTTCAGCCGTGTGATGAAGCGCAGCCGCTGCAGCTCGTCCTCTCCGTAGACGCGCCGCGCGCCGGCCTTGCGGCGCACGCCGGGAAGCAGGCCGAGCTCTTCGTAATACCGGACCGTGCGCGTCGAGACGTCGAGTCGCGCGCAGACCTCGGAGATCGAGAGCTCGGGGTCCGAGACCTGTCTCACGGGTCACCTCAGCCAGTTGACGTGAACTGGCAAACCGTATCGCCGCGAGCACAGCCTGGCTATAGGAGAAGAATGGGAGGCCCCGCGGGACGCAAGCTTGCAAGGTCTGACCCCGGCTCGGCGCCGGCAGCCTCAGCTCGTCTTGCGAAACCGGTTGCCGAGTACCGCGCGGTACACGCGCCCGGGCAGCGGACGCTTCAGCACGTCGCGCGCCATCCAGTCCGTCACGTCCACCAGCGCGTCGAGATTCACGCCCGTGCGAACGCCCGAGCGCTCGAACAGGTCGACGACGTCTTCGGTCGCGACGTTGCCCGATGCGCCCGGCGCATACGGGCAGCCGCCCAGCCCGCCGAGCGACGAGTCGAACGCGCGCACGCCCTCTTCGAAGCCGGCCTGCACGTTCGCGAGCGCGCGGCCGTAGGTGTCGTGGAAGTGCAGCGCCACGCGGTTCAGCGAGATCTCGCCCGCGAGCGCGCGCACGAGCTCGCGCACCTGCCCAGGAACGCCGACGCCGATCGTGTCGCCGAACGAGATCTCGTCGGCACCGAGGTCGAGCAGCCGGCGCGTCACGCGCATCACCTGCGCGATCGGCACGTCGCCCTCGAACGGGCAGCCGCACACGGTCGAGAGGTAGCAGCGCAGCAGGCGACCATCGGCCTTCACGCGCTCCACGACGGGCCGGAAGCGATCGAGGTGCTCCGCGATCGAACGATTCACGTTGCTCTTGTTATGGGACTCGCTCGCCGACGCGAAGAACGCGACCACGTCGAACGGCGACCTCGCGAAGCGCTCGTAGCCGGCGAGGTTCGGGACGAGCGCCATGTACGACACGCCGGGGCGCCGCGCGAGCCGCGCGGCGAGCTCGTCCGCGTCGGCGAGCTGCGGAATCCACTGCGGCGAGACGAAGCTCGTCGCATCCATCGACCGGATCCCCGCGTCCGCGAGCCGCCCGAGCAGCTCGAGCTTCGTCGCGGTGGGAACGATGTCGGCTTCGTTCTGGAGGCCGTCGCGGGCGCCCGCTTCATGGATTCGGACATCGCTCATGCGTCACCTCGAAATGCGAGCGGCGCGCGAGATCACTCTCGCGCGCCGCAGCTTAGATCTCGAGGCGAGAAGTTCGCTCAGACGCCGACGACGAAGCTCACGCTCGTGGTGCCGCTGCCGCCGATGTTCAGCGTCTGGAAGTTCTTCGCGCCTTCGACCTGATAAGCGCCGGCCTGGCCGGTCACCTGGTGGTGCGCATCGAGCAGCTGCCGCACGCCGGTCGCGCCAACCGGATGGCCGGCGCCGATCAGGCCGCCGCTCGGGTTGATCGGGTGCTTGCCGTCGATCTCGAGCCAGCCCGCCTCGATCGCCTTCCAGCTCTCGCCCGGCGCGGTGATCCCGAAGTGATCGATCGCCATGTACTCGCTGGTCGTGAAGCAGTCGTGCGTCTCGATGCCGTCGACGCCGTGCACGTCCGCGACGCCCGCGCGCTTCCACGCGTCGGTGATCGTCGCGCGCACGTGCGGGAGCACGTAGGTGTGCTTCGCGCTCTCCGCGATCTTGTCCGCGAAGCGCAGCCGCGCGGTGTGGTGGCCCCAGCCCTTGATGCGCGGGATCTGCGTGAGCGTGAGGCCGCGGCCGCGCGCGTAGCGCTCCGCGTACGCGCGCGACGCGAGGAACACCGTCACCGCGCCGTCGGTCACCTGCGAGCAGTCGCTGATGCGGATGCGGCCGCCCACCGCGGCGTTGTCGTCGCTGCGGACGAGGGCGTGCTCCTTGTTCATGTACCAATTACGGGTCTGCGCGAGCGGGTTCAGCTTCGCGTTGTCGTAGTTGAGGCGGCTGATCTCGGCGAGGTGCTCGTCCTTCAGCCCGTAACGCTTGTCGTACTCGTCGCCGAGCCTTCCGAACAGCTTCGGGAACGGAAACTCGACGCCGTCGGCCTCCTGCTCGTACCACGCGGCGGTTCCCAAATAACTGCCGCCCTTCGCCGCCGAGACCGTCTTCATCTGCTCGATGCCCACGACGGCCTGCAGGTCGTAACGGCCGGCCTCGATCTCTGCGGCCGCGGCGAGGATCGCGATCGAGCCCGAAGCGCACGCGGCTTCGTGACGGCTGGTCGGCAGCCCGCTGAACGCCGGGTGCACCTCGGTGAAGAACGCGCCGAGGTGACCCTGCATGCAGTAGAGCTCGGCGGCGAAGTTGCCGACGTGCGCGCTCTGCACCTCCTCCGGCGCGATCTCGCAGCGCTCGAGCGCTCCGAGCACCGACTCGCGCATCAGCGCGGAGAAGTGCTTGTTCTCCTTGGTCCAGTTGCGCGCGAAGTCGGTCTGGAAGCCGCCGAGGACGAAGACCTCGCTGCGTTCGCTCATGGGACTCTCCATTTTCGAGGAGGAGTTATGCGGAAGGCTCAGCTCGCGACGAAGAAGCGTCCGGGGTTGATCGTCGCGTGGCGGAACAGGCGCGACTTCACGGCGCGCAGCGCCGCCGGTACCGGCAGGCCCGCGCCCTCGATCAGCGCGATCGCGCCCGCGGGCGTCAGCGCGTCGACCAGCACCGACGGCGGCGCCCAGTTGAAGCCGGTGCCCATGATGCGATCGATGCCGTCGATCGTCTCGGTGACCTCGCCGGCGCGGTGGAACGCGTAGCTCAGGTAGCCCGCGACGACGCGCTTCGCGATCGCCGCGTGCTCGCCCTGGGCCGCGAGGAACGCCTGCATCGCCTCGCCGTAGCGCGCCTCGCG
>DASTOI010000290.1:0-3711 GCA_035762585.1 Myxococcota bacterium | reverse complement strand
AGCTCGCGCTCTCCGGAGAGCTCGGGCTCGCTCATCAGGTGCTCTACGTGGGAATTCAAGCGGCCCTGTTCGCGGCCCTCGGCCTTCGCGTCCTCGCACGAATTCGGGCGTAGTCACACTGGCGGGAGCGCCGAGAAGCCGTGGACGAACGCCGATTGCTCGAATCGATCGCGGGCGCCCAGCGACGCTTCTTCGCCGAGAAGAGCCCGACGCGAGCGTTCGACGGCCTACTCGCCGAGATGCTCGAGACCACCGAAAGCGAGTACGGCTTCATCGGGCAGATGCTGCACTCCGCGAGCGGCGCGCCGTTCCTGCGCATGTGCTCGATCACGGACATCGCGCGGAGCAAAGAGACGCGGCGCAAGCTGGCGGAGGCGCGGAGACAGTGCTGCTCGTCGAAGACGAGCGCGCCGTGCGTGAGATCGTCGAGCGCGCGCTGCGCGAGCTCGGCTATCGCGTCGCGAGCGCGAGCAACGGCGGCGGCGCGCGTGCGCGCGCTCGCGAGCTGGCGGGGCCCGCCGCTCGACCTGCTGATCACCGACGTGGTGATGCCCGACGCGTCGGGCAGCGAGATCGCGGCGCGCGTGCGCGCGGTCTTCGCCGGCGCGCGCGTGCTCGCCCGCGCCCGCGAGCTGAGCCGCCGCACGAGCGAGCGCCCTACTTCCGGAACTTCGGGATCACGTGGCGCCCGAGATTTCGAATCGACTCCAGGATCGCGTCCTGCGGCACCGTGCCCATCTGCAGCAGGAACATGATCTCGTCGGCGCCCGCGGCGATCAGCTTCTCCACGTACTCGATCGCGTCAGCGACGTTTCCATACGCGTTGTTGGGGTTGAACATCCCGGTCGTCTCGGTGCCGACCTCGATCTTCTCCTCGTGCAGACGCGCGACCAGCGCCTGGCCCGCGTGGAGCAGCACGTCCGCGTCGTCGCCGTCGACGAACGTGCGCGGCTGCGGCGCCTGCCCGGTCGGGTCGTACCAGTGGTTGATCGCCTCGGCGAAGTAGCGCTGGCCGCGGTGGCCGATCTTCTTCGCGGCCTCGCGATCGCCCAGCACGATCGCCGGACACAGCGCTGAGAGGTGCTCGTTCGTGGATTCTCCCACCTGAGAAGTCGGCGTACGCCGCTTCAGCGCGGCGCGGTAGACGCGATTCTTCTTCGCGATGTCGTCGGGCCCCGCGAAGCCGAGACAGAGCGCGCCGACGCCCCACTCGCCGGCCTGATTGAGCGTCGCCTCGCGCGTGCACGCGAGGAACATCGGCGGATGCGGCTCCTGCACCGGCTTCGGATGGATCGGCCGCGGCGGGATGTCCAGCAGCTCGGAGCGGTGCTCGAACATCTCCTCGCGCCACATCTTCGGGATCATGCGCGCGCTCGCTTCGAGCTGCGGCGAGATGTCGCCGAGCTGGGTCTGGAACGCGCCGCTCTCTTGTTGGGTGCCACCCTTGCCGACGCCGAAATCGACGCGGCCGTTCGACAGGATGTCGAGCATCGCGATGCGCTCGGCGACCTTCACTGGGTGATTCATCCGGAACGGCAGGCAGACGACGCCGTGGCCGATGCGAATGCGCGAAGTCTTGCCGGCGATGTACGCGAGGAACGTCTCGGGCGCGCTCATGTGCGCGTACCACTTGAGGCAGTGGTGCTCGACCGCCCAGACGCGGTCGAAGCCGACTTCCTCCGCCAGCAGCGCCTGCTCGACGGACTCGCGCATCACGCGCTGCTCGCCGCTGCGCGAGGGATCCGCCGTCTGCGCCTCGAAGATCATCGAGAACTGCATCCGAACCTCCGGTGGTGGGGCACAGTAGTCGGGTCACGAAGGCCGGGCATCGTCCGTGCGGACCAGGTTCGGCGCGCGTGGAGGAAGCGTGGTCGACTCGCGCCACAATCCGCCGAGCTACCGCGAGGTCCGCGCCGATCTGAAGACCGGCGACCTCGTGCTGTTCTCCGGCTCGAGCTTTTTTTCGAGCGTGATCAAGTGGGCGATCGGCGGGAAGTGGTCCGCGCTCCGGCAGCTGCGGCGAGCCGAAGCCGCGGTCGACAGCTGGCTCCGCGCGCTGAAAGGAGGAGCGGCTGAACAGCCTGTTCTGCTCCGAGCTCGTCGCGGAGGCTTATCAGGCGATGGGCCTCTTGCCGGAGCCGCCGGACGGCCTGCCGTCGTGCGAGTACACGCCGCGCGACTTCGCGCGCCGCTCGATGAAGCTGCTGCGTGGCTACACGCTGGGCCGCATCGTCGAGGTCGGTTGATGTCGCGGTCGCGCAGACTCAGGGTCGGCCGCTGTCCGGCCGACCGCTCGGGGACCGCGTGCTTTCGGCGCGCGGGAAAGAATGGGGAATGGCGATGTCGTGGGGAGCGCTCGCGTTCATCGGCATCTTCGCGCTCGCGGCCGGCTGCGCGCTCTGGAATTGGCGGGTGCGCCGCGGCGCCGAGCGGCGCCTGATCGCGCTCGGCTTCGAGCCCTGCCCCGCCGACGCACCCGCGCTCGAGCGCAGCTGGCGCGACGTCACGCGCGCCAGCCCGGAGCACGAGATCTCGGTGAGTGGATGTCTCCGCCGCGCGGCCGGCTGGGGGATGCTGCATCGCTTCGGTGTCGCCGATCGCGCACCCGGGAGCGATCCCGACTCGGCGCGCGTGGGCGCGCACTACCCCGCCTATCTGGTCGATCTGCGCGAGCCCGCTTCGATCGCGCGCGCGGCGGTGACGCTCTACCTGCTGCCGCCGGGCAATCCGCTCGCGCGGCGGCTGATCGAGAAGACGCTCGCGCTGTCCGCGCGCGGCAGGAAGCTCGAGCTCTCCGGCCGTCCGGGCAGCGAGGCGATTTTGAGCGCCTACGCCGATTCGGGCGCGAAGCTCGACGACGTGATGCCCGAGGACGTGCAGCAGCGGATCGCGCGCGCGGCCGCTCACGGATTTCTGTTCGTTCACGTCGCGCGGGGTAAGGCCGGCTTCGCCGCCTCGCCCGGCCACCGCGACGTCGACGCGCAGCTCGCCTACCTGAGCGAGTGGTGTTGACGCGCGGCGCGGCCCGAAGCGGCGCGTGCGCTCAGCCCCGAATGTCGTTCAGGCGCGCACTCTCGAGCTCGCGCAGCGCGGGCTGCATCAGCGCCTGCTGCCGCTTCGTGCGGCGGTAGAGCAGCTGGAGGATCTCCTCGTCGCGTTCCGGGCCGGCGCCGAGCACGAACGCTTCGAGCGCGCGATCGGCTTCGAGGCCGGGCGCCGCGCGCGCGCCTGTTAGGCGCGCGACCTCGTCGGCGTCCTGCTGCTCGAGGCGCGCGCCGCGCGCGTCGATCTCGCGCGCCCACTGGGCGATGCGGTAGGCGGTGTCGGCCTCGTAGCTGCGCCCGAGCGCCGCGATCATCGCGAGCAGCTGATCGAAGCCGGGCGCGTGGCGCGACGGGGCCGGCTCCGGAAGCTCGGGCTCGCGCAGCGCGATGCCGGCGAAGCGCGCGATCGCCTCGAGCGAGATTCGGCCGTAGACGATGTCCCAGCTGAGGTAGACCGGGTGGTTGAACTGCGGCGGCGGCGCGGCGAGCAGCGGCGCGCAGGCGATCGGCGTACAGATCCCGAAGCGCGCGGTGTGATACCAGACGGTCTTCACGTCGAGCGGCTCGCCGACGAGCGCGGCGTAGCGCTCGAACGCCGGATTCAGATCGCCCATCGGCTCGGAGAGATCGCGGTTCAGCATGCCGGCGAGATCCGCGTGCGGGTCGC
>DASTOI010000289.1:0-2227 GCA_035762585.1 Myxococcota bacterium | reverse complement strand
CTTGCCGAGCTCGCGCGCGATCTCGCGCGCCATGCGCGGCAGCGGCTCTACGGCTCGCAGCAGCGGCGCGGTGCGCAGGCTGAGCGCGCGGCGCTGCAGATCGCCGACGACGCGGTCCATCCGATCGAACCCCGCGCTCAGCTCGTGGGACGCGGAGCGCTCGCGCTGGGCCGTCCCGCGTAGCTGGCTCGACGAGAGCACGACCTCACCGACCGACGAGAGGAAGCGGTCGAGCGTCTCGGCGCGCACGCGCAGCGTGGGCGCGGCGGCCGGCGCAGCGGGAGTCGGCGGAGGCGTCGCAGGCGGAGCGGGGGGCGTACGTTCGGCTGGCGCGGCTTCGCTCAGCGCAGCCGCGCTCGCGCTTTTTTTGGCGGGGACTCGGGTGCGGCGCCGGACAGCTCCGCGATCAACGCCGGATCTGCGGGCGGCGGCTCCCCGCTCGCGCGCAGCGCCGCGACCATGCGCTCCAGACCCTCGAGCCCGCGGAACAAGCGCGCGTTCGCGGCGGCATCGACGGCGCCCGCGGCGCGCTGGCTCGCGAGCAGATCCTCGAGCTTGTGCGACAGCTCGGCGATGCCCTGATAATCGAGCGAGGCCGCCATGCCCTTGATCGAGTGCGCCATGCGGAACGCGAGGTCGATCGCGTCCACGTCCGCGGCGTTCTTCTCGAGCGCGAGCAGAGCTCGCGAGAGCTCCGCCAGGTGCTCGGTCGCTTCCTCGAGGAAGAGCGCTCGGTACTTGGCGAGGTCCACGTCTTATCCGAGCTCCGTTCGCCTTCGGCTCACTGCGCGCCGCCTGCACCGCTGCGCGGTGCTGGGCGGCTTGCTCGAACGTCTGGGCGCGGTGGTGTTAGGGGCTCCGAGGTTCCTGGGCGGCCGCCATTGCGGCGAGTGCGTCGCTCCAGTGCCTCTGGGTCCCATCTGATTCGGACCCGGCTACTCCGACTTCTCGATCACCTTCGCGAGCGTGGCGACGACGGCGTCGGGCTTGAAGGGCTTGACGATGAAGTCCTTGGCGCCGGCTTGGATGGCTTCCATGACGAGCGTTTCCTGGCCGAGCGCGCTGCACATCACGATCGTCGCGCCGCCGTCTTCGGAGCGGATCGTGCGCACGGCGTCGATGCCCGAACGCTTGGGCATCACGATGTCCATCATCACCAGGTCCGGCCGCAGCTTGCGGAACTTCTCGACAACCTCGACGCCGTCCGAGGCTTCCCCGACCACCTCGTAGCCCTCGGGCTCGATGATGTCGCGGATCATCTGCCGCATGAACGACGCGTCGTCTGCGATCAGCACTCTCTTCATTGCATTTCCCCCTGCGGCCTGTCGCCGCTCATGGATTCTTCGACCAACGCCTGCGCGCGCGCGAGCAATCGGCGCGGATCGATCACGTTGAGCACGCGGCCCTCGTGCGGGCGGCGCTCGGCCACCGGACTCTCGCCCCGGGCGGCCGCCGCTTCGCCGGCCAGGAGACCCACGATGCGGTCGACCGGCAGGCCGTAGCGATCCGGATCGTCGACGTCGCCCGCGAGCACGAGCAGATGCGTCGGGGCGCTCGCCCCTGAGAACTCGAGCACGGCGCTGCCGAACACGACCGGCAGCGCGTCGCCGTGATGGTTCACGACGCCGAAGCTCGCGCGCGGCAGCATCGGCACGGGCGCGACGCGGACGCCCTCCGCCACCTCGACCACGCCCGAGATCGGCAGCGCGAACAGCGTCGTCCCGAGCTCGAAGGCGAGCATGCGGCTCGCGCTGCCGGCGGCGTTCATCGCGCGCTGCCTTGGCGCGCGCGCTGGGTCGCATCCGCGAGCTCGCGCGCCACCGCCGACAGGTCCTGTGCGGTCGCGGCGATCTCCGCCATCGCTTCGATCTGCTGCACCGCCACGCCGGCCACGAGGTCGACCGACGCGACGTTCTCGCCGGCGACGCCCGTCACCTCGCTGACGGCTGCGACCATGCGCTCTGCGCCCTGCGCCTGCACGTCGGCCTGCTCGAAGATCTCTTCCGCGCGCGTCGAGGCCTCGCCCACCGCCGCCTGAATCTGGCTGAGCGAGTGCGCGATCGTGTTCACGTCGTCGCGGCCCTCGGCGATCACTTGCCCCGATTCGCGCATCTCGTCCGCGACGCTGCGCGTATCGCTCTCGATCTCGCCGACCAGCTTCGAGATCTCGTCGGCGCTGCGCTGCGCGCTCTCGGCGAGCTTGCGGATCTCGTCGGCGACGACCGCG
>DASTOI010000288.1:0-2695 GCA_035762585.1 Myxococcota bacterium | reverse complement strand
GCAGCTTCTGCGCGCGGGCGCGCACTTCGAGCGCGGGCGGCAGCAGCGAGACCTCCTCGCGCCGAAGGAACTGCTTCGTCCACCAGAACGGATCGTCCGCCTCGCGCAGGCTCGTCTGGGGCTTGCCGGCGCCCGCGAGGTCGTCGAACAGCCCGCGCTCTCTCGCCTCGCGGATCTGGAGCTCGATCCACGAGTCGAAGCTGAGGTCATGCGGCTTGCGCTGGGTCATCGTCGATCTCGGTCATCGCGCTGCGGGGAAACGAGCCTCGAGAGTACGCGAGACGCGCGCCCAATCTTCGGGGGTGTCGACGTCGAGCGTTCCGTCTTCGAACTCGACTGCCGCGACTCGTTCGCGCTCGCGCGCGAGCAGCGGCTTCGCGCCGCGATCGCCCCCCAGCGCGAGCAGCTCGCGCGCGAAGCGAGGCGCGAACAGCGCCGGGACGCCGAGCTCGCCGGCGTAATGACACGCGGCGAGCGCGTGGCCCGCGGCGTGGAGCGCGATCAGGCGGTCGAGCAGCGCGGAATCGGCCGCCGGCTGGTCGGCGAGCAGCAGCAGCACGGCGGCATTCCGGTCGTGCGCGAGCGCCGCGCCGACGCCCGCGCGAAGCGACGCCGCGAGCCCTTCCTCCCACTCGACGCAGTGCACGCACTCGACCGCGAGCCCCGCGAGCGCGCGCTCGACCTCGCTCGCATGCGCGCCGGTGACGACGAGCGTGCGCGCCGCGCGCGAGCCGAGCGCCGCGAGCGCGGCGCGCCGCACGAGCGGCTGTCCGGCGAGCGCGAGGAGCTGCTTCGGCCGCCCGAGCCGCCGCGACCCGCCCGCCGCGAGTACCACCGCGGAAACCGGCGGCGTGTTCAATCGCGCGACGCCTGTTCATCGGGGGCTGACCCCAGTGAACAATTCGTGCCTGACCCCAATTGCTGGATTGGACGGGAACGGGCGCTCGCGGGCGGCACGGCTCAGACCGCCGGCTCGTGGATCGGGCCCTTGCGCTCGCGCAGCGCGCCGCCGGGGCGCCGGCTCGCGAACGCCAGCACCTCGCCGCAGATCGCGAGCGCGATTTCCTCCGGCGCGTCGGCGCCGATGTCGAGCCCCGCGGGCCCGAACACGCGCGCGCGCTCCTCGTCGCCGACCTCGACGCCTTCCTTCTCGAGGTCCGCGAGCAGGTCCTGCGTGCGCTGCTTCGGCCCTAACACCGCGATGTAGGGAGCGGGCGTCGCGAGCAGCGCGGCGAGGATCACGCGGTCGTGCAGGTAGTGGTGCGTCATCACGACGGCGTGCGTGCGCGCGTCGACGCCGGCGCGCTCGACCGCGCGCGGCACCTCCGCGAGCCGCACGTCCGCGCCCGCGAAGCGCTCCGCGACCGCGTACGCCGCGCGGTGATCCATCACCACGACGTCCCAGCCGAGCTCGCGCGCGATTCGCGCGAGCGGAATCGCGTCGGGGCCCGCGCCGAACAGCGCGAGCCGCAGCGGCGCGCGTGCGACCTCGATCAGCACGTCGCCGCCGAGAGCCGGCACCGCGAAGTGGCGCCCGTCGCCCGACGCGAGGCACTCGCGCAGCGCCCGGTCGACGGCCGGATGCGCGAGCGTTCCCGCGAGCCCGCTCTGCGCGCCGAGCGCGCGCCGCTCGCCCGCGCGCGGGCCGGACAGCGCCGTCGCGAGCGCGCCGCTCTCGCGGGCGCGGCTCCACGCGGCGAGCCACGCGAGCGGCCCCGGCTGCGCGCGATCGACGCGCTCGAGCCACACGTCGACGGCGCCCGCGCAGCCGAGCCCGAGGCCCCAGACGATGTCGTCCTCGCCGCGGTGGTCGTACTTCACGAGCTCGGGCGCTCCGGTGGCTCGCACGCGCCGCGCGTGCTCGAGCAGATCGCCCTCGAGGCAGCCGCCGCTGATCAGGCCGACCAGCGTCTCGTCCGGCAGCACGAGCATGCGCGCGCCGGTGCGGCGGTAGGTCGAGCCTTCGACGTGCACGACGCTCGCGAGCACGCCCGCCTCCCCGCCCTCGGAGAGGCGCTCGTACGCGTCGAGGATGTCTCGCAGCTCTCGCATGGGTCGCCTTCGGCGCGCTCCTCGCGTCGTTTCCCCGCGAACGGTGGTGCAGCCCGCGAGGGAACGCCGCAGGATAGTGCGATGCGAACACCCGCCGACTCCGCCCCGGTGACGATTCGCCGCGCGGAGCGCCGCGATCTCGCGCGCCTCACCGAGATCTACAACTGGTACGTCGAGCACACCCCGATCACGTTCGACGTGAAGCCCTACGGCGAGGGCGAGCGCGAGCCGTGGCTCGCGCAGTTCGGGCGCAGCGGCCGCCACCAGCTGTTCGTCGCGGAGCGCGCGGGCGGCGTGACCGGCTATGCGGGCTCGATGCAGTTCCGCACGAAGCCCGCGTACGAGACGAGCGTCGAGCTGACGATCTACGTCGCGCCGGACGACCGCGCGCGCGGCATCGGGCCGCTGCTCTACGAAGCGCTGTTCGCAGCGCTGCGCCGCGAAGACGTCCACCGCGCGCTCGCGGGCATCACGCTCCCCAACGAGCCCTCGGTGCGGCTCCACGAGCGCCTCGGCTTCACACCGGTCGGCGTCTACACCGAGGTCGGCCGCAAGCTCGGGCGATATTGGGACGTCGGGTGGTGGGAGAAGCGGCTTTGAGCGGGGTCTGACCCCGCTGTTGTTGCAATGCGCGACGCATCAC
>DASTOI010000287.1:0-5692 GCA_035762585.1 Myxococcota bacterium | reverse complement strand
GGTCGGCCGGATGCTGAGGCCCGGGTGGTTCATCTCGATCAGGAAGAGGGTGATCCCGGCGTGCTTCGGCGCCTGCGGATCCGTCCGCGCGCCCACCCAATACCAGTCGGCGAAGTGCGCGGACGTCGTCCACGTCTTCTGGCCGTTCAGCTTCCAGCCGCCGGTGACCTTCTCGGCCTTCAGCTGCATGTTCGCGGCGTCGCTGCCGGCGTTCGGCTCGCTGTAGCCGATCGCGAACTCGATCTCGCCGCGAATGATCTGCGGCAGGAACTCGCGCTTCATCTTCTCGCTGCCGCGGCGGATCAGCGTCTTGCCGACGATGCCGACGCCCTTGCCCGGCTGCGGCGCGCCCCAGCGCGAGAGCGCCTCGGTCAGGATGAAGTCGTAGATCCCTGATAATTCCCGCCCGCCGTACTCCTTCGGCCACGACATCCCGAGCCAGCCGCGCTCGGCGAGCTTGCGCATGAACGCGCGCTTCGGCGGCGTGTCGACCGTTTGCGACAGCTGCTCCGGGTTCGCGTCCATCACGTCGGGCGACCAGCTCTCGCGCAAGAACTGCTCGACCTCGGCTTCGAAGGCTTGCTCTTCCCGTGTCAGCTCGAAGTCCATCGCATCTCCAACGGGGACGTTCTTCAAGAAGTTGAGAAACTCGAACCCCCGAAGGGGCACTTTCTTACTTTCTTAAGGAACGTCCCCGCAGCTCGGCGCTCGCACGCTCTTCGTTCTTCATCGCTTCGGCCATCGAATGCGCGTGGCCGAAATTGATCGCGGCCTTCGCGGCGGCGACCGCGGCCGGCGGGTTCGCGGCGATCAGCGCGGCGAGCTCGCGCGCCTCCGCGATCAGCTTCTCAGCGGGCACGACTTTGTTCACGAGCCCGCACTCCGCAGCTTCGGTGGCGCCGATCGTGCGCGCGCTCATCACGAGCTCGAGCGCCTTCGCGCGACCGACGATGCGCGGCAAGAGATGCGTGCTGCCGAGGCCCGGCAGGATCCCGAGCTTCACGAACGCGAGGCCGAGCTTCGCGTTCTCGGCCGCGATGCGGACGTCGCACGGCAGGATCATCGTGACGCCGACGCCGATCGCGGCGCCGTTCACCGCGGCGATCAGCGGCTTCGGATACTCGGCCAGCTCGAGCGGCAGCTTCTTGAGGAAGTCCTCCTCGCCGAGCCGCGGACCCGCCGACGCGTTCTGCCCGGCCTGATGCGCTCTCAGGTGCTCGAGGTCGACGCCCGCGCAGAAGCCGCGCCCTGCACCCGTAATGATGACGGCACGCACCGCCGCATCGTCGCGCCACGCGCGCAGCGCGGCCGTCACCTCGTCGCCCATCTCCGTGGTGTACGCGTTCAGCTTGTCAGGGCGATTCAGCGTGAGCGTCGCGATGCCGGCGCTGACGTCGGTAAGGATGTGTTTCGGCAAGTCGTGGGCTCCGGCTTCACTCGCCCGTGTAGGGCTTCCAGTTCGGCTTTCGTTTCTCGAGGAAGGCCTTGGTGCCCTCGATCATGTCCGGGTGCGACGAGTGTTCGTCGAGAATGTCGTGCGCGGCATCGAGGCCGGCTTCGAGCCCGTGCTCGAGGCTGGTCCAAATCGCGCGTTTCGTGCGAGCCAGCGCGGTGGGCGAGTAGCGCGCGATGATCGCGGCGAGCTCGCGCGCGCGAGTCATCAGGCTCGCGATCGGAACCACCTCCCCGACCAGGCCGATCTCCCTGGCGCGCGCTGCATTCATGCGCTCGGCGCTGCCGAGCAGCGCCATGCGCAGCACCGAATCCAGCGGGATCTTTCGTGCGAGGCTTGCCGGCTCGAGCGCGGACACGAGGCCGACCTCACAGTGCG
The DNA here is from genome assembly GCA_035762585.1 of Myxococcota bacterium. Taxonomy (GTDB): domain Bacteria; phylum Myxococcota_A; class UBA9160; order UBA9160; family UBA6930; genus VGRF01. The sequence goes on along the minus strand of DASTOI010000287.1, from coordinate 3,861 downwards.
TGTCGAAGAAGGTCGCGTTCTCGGAGGCGATCACGAGGTCGCCATCCGCGACGAAGTGGAGGCCGCCGCCCACGCAGAGCCCGTTCACCGCGGTGATCACCGGCTTCCAGCAGCGGTTCTGCAGCGCAGTGATCTGCGAATACGGTGCAGCGAGGCGCTCCGCCTTCGCGTAGTGCTGCGACGCGCCGCTCGCCGTCGAGCTGATGTCCCAGCCCGTGCAGAACGCCTTCTCGCCGGCGCCCGTCACGATCGTGCAGACGATCTCGGGATCGCGCGAGATCTCGGCCCAGCGCCGGCGCAGCTCCTGCGTCATCTCGTAGTCGAACGCGTTGCGCGCCTTCGGGTTGTCGAGCGTGAGCGTCGCGACGCCGTCCTTCTTCTCGAAGTGAACCGTTCCACTCATTCCGCTCTCCCCTCTCACGCGCTGCTATGGCTCTCGCCGCGAGGTGCACGCATGGCCGAAGCGACCGACCGAGAATCGACGCAGCGCGTCCAGCGATTCTACGACGCGAGCGCCGGCGAGTACGACGGCTGGATCACCTATTACGAGCGTTGGATGAAGCTCGCCGACGCGTCGCGCGCGCTGCTCGCGCACGCGCGCGGCGACGTGCTCGAGATCGCCGTCGGGACCGGACGGAACTTCGCGTTCTACCCTCCCGGCATCCGCTTGACGGGCATCGACCTGAGCCCGGCGATGCTCGCGCGCGCGACTGCGCGCGCGAAGCAGATCGGCCTCGCCGCCGATCTCCGGATCGGGAACGCACACGGGCTCGAATTCCCTGATGACTGCTTCGACACGGCCGTGGTCACGCTCGCGCTGTCGGCGATCCCGGACTGCGCGCGCGCGGCCGCCGAGCTGCATCGCGTTCTCCGGCCCGGGGGCGCGCTGCTCGTGTTGGATCACGTCCGCAGTCCGATCGGCGCGGTCCGGCTGATCGAGCGGGTGATCGATCCCGTGCTCCAGCGAAAGTGGGCGTTCTCGCTGCTGCGCGATCCGCTCGACTACCTGGAGCCGCTCGGCTTCCGGATCGAGTGCTGCGAGCGCACGCGCCTCGGCGTGCTCGAGGCGCTCGTCGCGCGCAAGCTCTGAGCGCGCAGCTCGGCGCCTCATTCCTTCGCCAGGATCGCGATCCCGCACGCGGTGGGGTGGCCGCCGATGTTGTGGCTGAGGGCGACGTTCGCGTTCGCGACCTGCCGCTTGCCGGCCTTCCCGCGCAGCTGCTGCACGTTCTCGTAGATCATCCGCACGCCGGTCGCGCCGGTCGGGTGCCCGAAAGCCTTGAGGCCGCCGTCCGTGTTCACCGGCAGCTCGCCTGATAACTCGAACGTGCCCGCGTGGATGTGCTCCTTCGCGGAGCCCTTTTCGATGAAGCCGAGATCTTCGTAGGTGAGCAGCTCGGTCAGCGTGAAGCAGTCGTGCACCTGCGCCACGTCGATCTCGTCCATCGGCCTCGTGATGCCGGCCTGCGCATAGACGTCTGCGGCGGCCCAGCCGGTCGGCTTCCACGAGAGGAAGTCGTTGCCCGGATCCTTCTGCGGATTCGGGCCGGCGATCACGGTCACGCCCTTCACCAGGATGCGCGGCGCGCCGGGCTTCTTCGCGAGATCCGCGCGCGTCACGATCGCGGCGGCGGCGCCGTCGGTCTGGGCCGCGCAGTCGTAGAGCCCGAACGGCCACGAGATCATGCGACCGCCCAGCGCCTCCTCGAGCGTGATCTCGCGCTTCAGGAACGAGTTCGGCGCGAGGCAGCCGTTCTTGTGGTTCTTCACTGCGATGCGCGCGAGCTCCTCGCGGCCGGCGCCGTACTTCGCGAAGTAGGTCGAAGCGCACAGCGAGAACCAGCCCGCCGGCGTCTGCGGCAGATCGCGCACGCGGTCCATCATCACGCTCGGGCCCGAGACGCCGCGGTCCTTGGGCTTGTCGTACCCGACCACGAGCACGCTGTCGTAGAGGCCGGCCGCGATCGACATCACCGCGCAGCGAAACGCATCGGTGCCGGTCGCGCAGTAATTGCTGACCATCGTGACCGGCTTGCCGAACAGCTTGAGCGCGTCGCTGCACTCGTGCGGGCCCTTGTTCGAGTAGATCGAGCCGGTAAAGACGGCGTCGATCTGCCGCTGCGGGTCCTCGATGCCGGCGTCTGCGTAGGCCTCGTAGGCCGCGTCGACGACCATGTCCGAGGGCGACTTGTCCCAGTTCTCGCCGAACGGGCAGCAGCCCACACCGATCACCGCCGCCTTGTCGCGAAGCGCGTCTGCGCGCATCTCGTTCTCCTGTTTTCATCCGGGACGTACTTTCATGAAAGTACGTCCCGGATGAAATCTGCGATGCGATCTCACTCCGGAATGGGCACGCCCTTCCAGTAATAATTCGGCCTGCCGCCGGCTTGGTGGATGCGGCGGAACTCGAATTCGACCGGCAGCCCGATGCGCACCTGCTCGGGCTTCACGTTCACGAGCTGGAGATGAACGCGTGCACCGTCGATCTCGGTGACGGTCACGACGGTCGGCGGATCGGGTGTCGGGAAGAAGAAGTCGAACGTGTAGGTCTGCACCGTGCCGACGCGATCGGAGAGGCGAACCAGCTCGAAGTCGTCCTTCGCGAAGCAGCGCTCGCAGACGCGCTGCAGCGGGAACTGCACGCCGCCGCAGCGGCTGCACTTCTGGCCCTTGAACGCGACGTCCTCCTCGCGCTCGCGGAAGTGGATCGTCGCGGAAAGACCGGGGTCGCGGCCGGGCGCGTACTCCTTTGCGTCGAGCCCGCGCGCCGCGCGGTAGCGGTCGTAGCTCGCGACGGCGCGGCGGCGCGCGAGATGCCACGCGACGCCGCGGCGCGGCTCCAACTTCCCGATGTGGTCCGTCACGGAGAACGCCATCGCCTCGCCGCCGTCGCCGTAGCCCGCGAGCAGAATGCGGTCGCCTTGCTTCGCACTCTCGAGTGCAGAGGCGAGCAGCAGCGGAGTGAACGCGACGCCCGCGTTGCCGAGCTTCCCGAACAGCGGATCGACCAGCGCCCCCGCGTCGATCTTCAGCGCGCGTGCCGCAGCCTGATGACTGCGCGCGTCGGGGCCGAACAGCGCGACGCGCGTGAAATCGCCCGCTTTCGCGCCGAGCTTCGCGAGCAGCCCGCGCACGACTTCGGTGATACCGGGCGTGTAGCCCTCCTGCACGACGAAGCGCTCTTCCCAGCTGTGAACGAACGGGTCGCCCTCGCCGCGCCACACGTCGACGATCTCGTCGGCGATTGCGAACGCGCCTTCGAACGCGGCCACCGCATCCGGGCCGCCGACGAGGAATGCCGCGGCGCCGTCGCCAAAGTTCTGCTCGAGTGCCGAGCCGGGCGCGCCGAGCCGGCAGTCGCTCGCGACGACGAGCACGCGCTTCGCGCTGCCGGCTGTTACGGCGTCGAGCGCCGCGTGCAGCGCGTCGGTGCCGGCGCGCAGCGAGCCCGAGACATCGGTGGTGCGCACGTCGCGGCGCAGATCGAGCGCCTTCGCGACCAGCGCGGCGGCCTGCTTCTCCTTGAACGCGTAGGTCGTCGACGCGAACACGAGCGCGTCGACGCTCGCGCGATCGAAGCCGCGCAGGCAGTTCACCGCGGCGGTGACGCCCATCGTGACGGCGTCCTCGTCGTTCCACGCGACCGCGCGCTCGGGCCCACCGTCTTTCGGAGCGCGGCCGGCCATCACCGAGAAGCCGAGGCGCGTCGGGGGGACGTACGCGCCGAACGAGACGATTCCGGCCATGCGGTCTCCAGCTGGGCGCCGGGCCACGGCCGCGGTCGCCGGCGAAAACGAATTTCGAGCCGGTCCGTATCGTAACCCTGCGAAGTGCGCGCGGTCAAAGAGGGATTCGGAGGGA
>DASTOI010000286.1:0-3665 GCA_035762585.1 Myxococcota bacterium | reverse complement strand
CCGCTCGCCGCTGCGCGCGCACGTCGTGAGCGATCGCCAGCTCGATCCGGATGATGCTTGTTACGAGGAAGAGCCTGCGGCGCGCAGCTCGCCCGCCGCGGCCGAGCTCGCCGGACGCCGCCTCGGCGTCGAGGACCTCTTCCTGCTCAACTCGACGTCCGGAACAACCGGCCTTCCGAAGTGCGTCACGCATCATCAGGCGCGCTGGTTCCACTTCCACGAGCTCGCGGTCGAGTCCGGCGAGCTGACGCCCCGCGACGTCTTCCTGTCGCTGCTGCCGGCGCCGTTCGGCTTCGGGCTGTGGACCGCGCACTTCACGCCGGCCGCGCTCGGCGCGCCGTGCGTGCTGCTCGAGAAGTTCTCCGCCGAGGCCGCGCTCGCGGCGATCGAGCAGCACCGCGTCACGGTGCTCGCGGCGGTCTCGACGCAGTTCATCATGATGCTGAGCTCGCCCGCGCTGGAGCGCAGCGATCTCTCGTCGCTGCGCGTGCTCTACACCGGCGGCGAGGCGGTGCCGTACGAGCGCGCGCTCGAATGGGAAGAGCGCACGGGCTCGCTCGTGCTGCAGTTCTACGGCTCGAACGAGACCGGCGCGCTCTCGCGCACGACCACGCGCGATTCGCAGCAGAAGCGGCTCACGACCGCGGGCAGCGTGATCGACGCGATGCGCGTGCGGCTCTACGACGACGCCGGCCGCGAGCTCGGCGCGAGCGGCCAGGGGATTCCCGCGTGCCGCGGCCCGCTCGCCTGCCGCGGTTATTACGACGATCCGGCCGCGAACGAGAAGCTCTACACCCGCGACGGCTGGATGCTGACCGGCGACGTCGCCCGCATCGACGCCGAGGGAACTCTGAGCGTCGTCGGCCGGACCGCGGACTTCATCATCCGCGGCGGAAAGAACATCAGCGGGCCTGCGGTCGAGGAGGCGGTCGCGAGCCATCCCGCGGTCGCGCTCGCGGCGGCGGTCGCGTGGCCCGACGCCGTCTACGGCGAGCGCGTGTGCGCGTATGTCGAGCTGCGCCCGGGGGCCGCGCTCACGCTCGCGACGCTCACTGCGCATCTCGAGGCGCGCGGAACTTCGCGCGAGTGGTGGCCGGAACGCCTGGTCGTGCTCGACGCGCTGCCGCGCGCGTCGGGCGGCAAGGTCGCGAAGGGCGAGCTGCGCGCGGATGCGCGGCGGCGTGCGGCGACTTCCTGAGATTCGCTCCCGCGTCATCGCTACGTTGCGCGCATGTCGGCGGCTGATCGCGAGCGCAGAGCCAAGACCGCGACCGCGCGCGTGTTCCGTCCCGGAGAGTTCGACGAAGCGAGCCTCGAGGCGGAGGATGCGGCCTACTGGGAGGCCGTGTCCCTCGAGCGGCGCCTCGGCCTAGCGTTCGCACTCAGTCTGCAGCAGTGGGGGCTTCATGGCTGGCGACCGGACGAGCCTGGCGCGCGACTTCGTCGATCTGTTACGCGCGTTCATCGACCATGAGGTTCGGTTCCTGCTCGTCGGCGCCTACGCGCTCGCCGTTCACGGCCGACCGCGAGCGACCGGCGACCTCGATCTCTGGATCGATGCGACTCCCGAGAACGCGCGGCATGCAATCGACGCACTTCGCGCGTTCGGTGCACCGCTCACCGAGCTCCGCGAGTCCGACTTGTCGACGCCCGGCGTCGTGTTTCAGATCGGCGTCGAGCCGCTTCGCATCGACATTCTGACGAGCATCACCGGCGTCACGTTCGCTGACGCCTGGCCGGCGCGTGTCATTGCGCCGTTCGAGGGAATCGACGTCCCTGCGATCGGGCGGGAGCATTTCCTCGCCAACAAGCGCGCGACGGCCCGACCACAGGACCTGGTCGACCTGCGAAAGCTGGAGCGGCGTTCTCGCGAGTAGCGCCCGCGTTCAGCCCGGCGGCGCGATCGACGAGAGCGCGGATTCGAACGCGTTCGGCTGCTCCCACGCGCGGCGCTCGAGGTCGGCGCACGCGAGAGCGGGATCGACGCGCGGCACGGGCTGCGCATCTCTCAGGTAGAGGAACGCGGTCGCGCACACGTCATCTTGGCGCTCGCAGATTCCGAACGCTTCGAGCGCGCTGCCGGCCGGGAACCAGCCGCCGCCCGCGACGCGCCCCGCTCGCTCGAGGCGATCGCGCAGCGCGAGGTCGCCCTTCGGCACCGGCACCGCGCCGATCTGCTGGAGCGTCACGCGCAGCTCGCGCTCGAACACGATCGGATCGGGGTCGTGCCAGCGATAGAACGAGACCCACTCCGGCATCGGCGCGCCGGGCGCTTGCAGGATCAGCGGCGCGCCCTGCAGCGGCGTCGCGTGCGCGCCCATGCCCCACGCGCTGCCGACGTAGTCCTCGAGCCCGGTGCCGCACCAGGTCGGGTTGTTACGGTCGCCGTCCAGGTAGACCTTCACCTCGCCTTCGCCGTACCACTGGAACCCCTCTTCGGGCAGCACGCGGATGCCGACGTTGCAGCCGAAGAAGCGGCCCGGCCCGCGCAGCCCCGCCGCGATCGTGAAATCGCGCTTCAGCTGCGTCGGGTTCTCGCGATGCCACGCGACGTGCAGCAAGCCGGCGTCCTCCGGCAGCGCACCCTCGGTGAACGCGATCTGGTAGTAGAGCGGGAAGCGGCGCGCGGTCGCGTTCACGAATTCGACGCGCATGCGCCGGCGGAACGGCAGCGGCAGCCAGCTGTTGAAGCCGCGCCCTTCCTGCGCCGCGTTCCACTGCGACGCGGACGCGACCGGCCGGCCGAGCGGACAGCCGAAGAAGTCGAGCACCGGCACGGAGACCGACGGCTCGCGCGCGTCGTCGTAATGGATCTCGAGCAGCGGCGCGCGCATCTCGTGCGGCGGCAGCGGCGGAAACGTCAGCCAGAAGTGCCTCACGCAGCCGGCGCCCGCGAGATCCGCGAGCACGACGCGCTCGCCCGGCTTCAGCATGCGAAGCGGCGCGCCCTTGCGGCCGCCGTGCGCGGTGGCCGCTGCGCCCTTCGCGCCGCTCGGATTCTCGAACGAGACGGTGCGGATCGCGTGGCGGAGATCGATGCGGAACGGCTCGCTGCGCTCGAACATTCTGCGCCTCCGGGAGTGAAGCGCCGATCTTCGCACGAGATGCGGCGGAGCCGCCGTGTTCTCAGGCTTTTCCGGATTCGGCGGCGCCCTCACGCGCGCTCGCAGAGCTCCGCCACGCGCGCGAGATCGCGGCGCACGGCGCGCAGCAAGAACGGGCGCGCGAGCCATCCGAACACGCGCGTGCCCTCGAAATGCGCGACGCGCGTTCGTGTCGCGCCTTCCGGCGCGGCGGCCATCCCGATTTGGCCGCGCCCTGAGAAGTCGCTCATCACGCACCAGCCCGGGCGCCAGATCGCGCGAAAGCGCGCGCGGGGGCCGAGCGGACCGCGAGCGGCGATCTCGAGCGCGTCGCCTTCGCGCCGCACGATCTCGAGCGCGCGCACGCTCCACTCGAAGCGCGGTACGCCGCGCTCCAGGTCGCCGTACACCGCCCAGACCGCGTCGAACGGCGCCGCGATCATGCGCTCGGCGTAGGCCGCATTCGGCAGCGCCGCCGCGAGCGCGCGCAGCCGCGCGACGTCGTCCAGCTGCGCGCTCGGCCACGCCGATGCCGGCGCGCTCATGATTCGTCTCCGCGCTCGGCGTCGCTCCGCCAGCGCC
>DASTOI010000285.1:0-2398 GCA_035762585.1 Myxococcota bacterium | reverse complement strand
CGGTCTATCTCTACGACAACGCGGCGATCGCGACGGACCCGCACCGCACCCACATCCCGACGAAGCAGGTGAAGGCGCTCTCGCGGCTCGACTTCGTACGCGGGATCAAGGTGAGCGCCGGTCTCAAGGTGCTCGGCAACTACACGCAGGCCGCGAAGAGCTTCCGCGAGCGCGGCGAGTTCGGGATCTACGTCGGCGACGCGATGTCGATCTTCGACGTGTTCCGCCCGCGCAGCGGGGTGCGCGGCGTGCTGAGTGATTATTGGCAACGCTTCTGGCTCTCGGGCGGGCTGCCGGTCGGCGTCGTCGCCGGACCCGCGAACGCGCTGCCCCGCGAGTGGGCGCGCGCGTGGCAGGTGTGCCGCGCCGGCGACGCGGAGCGCATGCGCGCGGCCGAGCGCGTGCTCGGCGCATTCCGCGCCGCGACGAAGCTCGGCGGCAGCCGCACGATCGCGTGCCTGAAGCGCGCGCTGCTGCGCCAGGGAGTGATTACGAGCGACGCGGTCGCAGCGGGCACGCCGCCGCTCGGCGCCGCGGACGCGGAGCGCTTCGACCTCGCATTCGAGGAAGTGCGCGCGCTCGCGCGCGACTTGCACGAGCCCACCTGGGTGACGCCGTATGAGGGCGCCCCGTGACCGCCGCCGAGCTCCCGCAGCGCCGCACGGTCGGCATCGGCAGCATGGTCGCGGACCGCATCCACCGCGTGCCTCGCATCCTCGGCTGCGACGAGAAGGGCATCATGCGGCCGGGCGAAGGCGGCCGCACCGCGGAGCTGCGCGTCGGCGGCGTCGTGCTGAACCATCTCGGCTGGGCCGCGGTGTTAGGGCTCCCGGTCGGCATCTTCGGCAAGCAGGCCGACGACGCGAACGGCCGCTTTCTGCGCGACGCGATGGATCGCTTCGGCATCGCGAAGGATCTCGTGCTCGACGGCTCGGCGAGCTCGTTCGCCGACATCTACGTCGACGACGCCGGCGGCCGCGCGATCTACATGGCGCCCGGCGCGACCAGCGAGACCACGTACGCGCACGTGCGCCGGCACCACGAGCGCACGATCCAGAGCGCCCTGCGCGTCACGACCGAGGTCTCGCAGCTGCCGCTCGCGGCGGCGAACGAGGTGTGCCGGCTCGCGGAGGTTGCCGGCGTGCCGACGCTCGTCGACCTCGACGTGCCGCCGTCCGACGCGGTGCCCGTGCTCGGCACGCAGGCCGAGCTCGACCAGCTGTTACGGCGCGCGAAGATTCTGAAGCCGTCCGGCGCCGCGGGCCGCGAGCTCGTGCTGACCGCGAGCGGCGACGCGCTCGCGATCGCGAAGAAGCTGCGCGAGCGCTTCGGGAACGAGGCCGTGATCGTCACCGACGGCGCCGCCGGCAGCGCGATCGCGACTGCGAAGGAAGCACTGCGCGTTCCTGCGTACGCGGTCCCGAGAGTGGTCGACACGACCGGCGCCGGCGACGCGTTCCTCGGTGGCGCGTTGGTCGGCCTCGCCGCGGGCCTCGGCTGGGAGGACATCGCGCGGCTCGGAAACGCGTGCGGCGCGGCGTGCGTCGAGAAGCTCGGCGCGTTCCCGGACGACGCGCAGGCTGCGCGCGACGCTGTGCTCGCGCGCTACGACGGCGCGCCATTGCCGAGCTGGGTGCTGCGCGGCTTCGCGCCGGCGCCCGAAGCGCAGCCGGCGCACGAGGCGCTCGTCGCGTTCGACGTCGCGCTCGCAGAGCTCGCCGAGCTGCGAAAGCGCATCGACGCGGGCGCGTTCGACCGCGCCGTCGCGCTGATCGATGCGGCCCGTGCGGACGGCGGGCGCGTGCACGTCACCGGCGTCGGGAAGCCGGAGCACGTCGCGCGCTACGCCGCGGCGCTGCTCGCTTCGGTCGGCACGCCGGCGTCGTTCCTCTCCGCGACCGAGACCGTGCACGGCAGCGCGGGCCAAATCGTGCGCGGCGACGTCGTGATCGCGATCAGCAACAGCGGCGAGACCGCCGAGCTGCTCGCGGCCGCCGGCGCGGTAAAGGCATTAGGGGCGGAGCTGATCGCGGTGACCGGCGCGCCGCGCTCCTCGCTCGCGCAGCAGGCGCGCGTCGTGCTCGATGCCGCCGTCGCGAGCGAGGGCGGCGGCCTCGGCCTCGCGCCGCGCGCGAGCGTCGCTGCCGAGCTCCTCGTCGTGGCCGCGCTCAGCGCCGCGCTCGAGCATGCGCGCGGCCTCACGCGCGCCGAGTACCACGCGCTGCATCCGGCAGGGGTGTTAGGAAAGCGCAGCGCTTCGTAGCGCGCGGACGCGCGGCCTCAGCTCGCGAGCGCATCCCAGATCAGCTTCGCTCCTGCGCAGAGCAAGATGAGCGCGAGCACGCGTTGGAGCGCGCGATGCGGCAGGCGGCGGCTGCCGAGATACGAGCCGGCCGCG
>DASTOI010000284.1:0-7604 GCA_035762585.1 Myxococcota bacterium | reverse complement strand
ATCAAGCATCCGCTCGTGAACGTGCTGATCGCGACCGAGCAGCTGCGCTCGCTCGTGTACGCCGCGGCCTCCGCGCTCGACGCCGGCGACCCGGCGGCGCCGCTGCTCGCGCGCATGGCGAAAGCCGCCGCGAGCGAGGCGTATCCGTACGCGTGCTCGCGCGCCGTCCAGTTCCACGGCGGATACGGCTTCACCGAGGAGTGCGACGCGCACCTCTACCTCCGCCGCGCGCTCGCCTCGCGCCCCGCGTTCGGCGACGCCCGCGAGCACCGCGCCGCGATCGCCCGCGCGCTGCTCGACGCCGGCGCCGACCTCCCGTGACGACGCCGCAGCGTTACAGCGGGGTCTGACCCCTCTGTAACGCTGCGCGACGCAGCGCGTCAGTGCGGTCGAGATCGGACGCGTGCGGGCGGCCCGCTCGCGCGGGCTACGCTTGTCGGTCGCGCACTCGCCGAAAGGACAGGAGCCGCACGATGGGCCTCGATTACTTCCGCAAGAAGCAGCGCATGGTCGCGCCGAGCGAGGCACTGCCGGGGCGCTCGGAGAAGATGCCGGTCGCCGCGCGCCACACCGTGCTCGGCAATCCGCTCCTGCCGCCGTATCCGCCGCAGCTCGAGCTCGCGATGTTCGCGATGGGCTGCTTCTGGGGCGCCGAGCGCAAGCTCTGGCAGGCGCGCGGCGTGTGGAGCACCGCGGTCGGCTACGCCGGCGGCTACACGCCGAACCCCACGTACGAAGAGGTGTGCAGCGGGCTCACCGGGCACACCGAGGTCGTGCGCGTCGTGTTCGACCCGGCGCTGATCGCGTACGCGCAGCTGCTGCGCATCTTCTGGGAGAGCCACGACCCGACGCAGGGCATGCGCCAGGGCAACGACGTCGGCACGCAGTACCGCTCGGCGATCTACGCCTACGGCCCGGCACAGCTCGCCGCCGCGCGCGAGAGCGCGGAGATGTACGGCAAGGAGCTCGCGCGCGGGGGCTACGGCGCGATCACCACCGAGATTCGCGAGGCGCCCGAGTTCTTCTTCGCCGAGGACTATCACCAGCAATACCTCGACAAGAACCCCGACGGTTATTGCGGAATCGGCGGCACCGGCGTCGCCTGCCCGGCCGGCGCAAAGCTCTGACTTTGCATCGGGGACGTACTTGCACGACGCGATGCAAGTACGTCCCCGATGAAAGCTTGCGCGCGGCGTGAGCGCGCGCGGTGCTATCGCGCGCGCGCCGGAGGCACCCACCGGCGGAGCCGCGATGACGCGCGCGGAGCTGGAAGAGGCGCTGGCCGGTGTGCTCGCGGTGGGCCGCGGCTGGGCGCTCGCGCAGACGCGCTGGAACGCGGCGGAGGCCGACGACGTGCTGCAGGCGAGCGTGTTGAAGGTGCTCGACGGACGCGCGCGCTTCGCCGCGCGCTCGAGCTTCCGCACGTTCGTGTTCGGCGTGATCCGCCAGACCGCGCGCGAGCGCCGCCGCCGCGCGCTCGTGCGCAGTCTGATCTTGTTGCGCCCGGGCGCGAGCGACGAGGCCACCCCACGCGCGAGTAGCGCCGATCTCGCACCGGACGCGCGCCTCGAATCGGCACGCGAATCCGAGCGCCTCATCGCCGCGCTCGCGCAGCTGCCGGCACGCCAGCGCGAGATCCTGCATCTCGTTTTCTACGGCGAGCAGACGATCGAGGAGGCCGCGCGCGTCGCGGGCGTCGCGCTCGGCACCGCGCGCACGCACTACGCGCGCGGGAAGCAGCGCCTGCGCGAGCTGCTGCCCGACCTCGCGCCCGCAGGAGCCGCCGATGACTGAGCGCGAGGACGAGAACCGACTGCGCGCCGCGTTCGCCCGCCTGCGAGCGCACGAGGCACGCCGTGCGCCGACGCTCGCGCAGCTGCTCGCGCGCGAGTCGAGCGCCGTGCGCGATGCGCGCGCGCATCGCCCGCGCTGGCCGCGGCTCGCGCTGCCGCTCGCAGGCACCGCGGCGACCGGCCTCGTCTGGTGGATCTCTGCGAGCGCGCCGCCCACTCCCGGCAATCGACTGGCGGCGGGCGCTTCGCCCCAACGAATCGAGCACCTGGCGCGGCTTCCCGACGGCGCGCCGATCGCGCTCGGCAGCCTGCGCTCGCCGACCGACGTCCTGCTCGCGCCGCCGCTCGCGTCTCTGCCGAGCGATTTCTCGCGCTCGCTGATTCCCGCGCCGCGCACGCCCGCTTCGCCGCGCGGCGAGCACCGATCGCTCTCGTCACCCGTTCGGAGGTTCTCCGCGTGAAGCCCAAGCTCGCCACGCTCGCGACCCTGCTCCTGCTGTTCGCTTTCGCGACGCCCGCCTCCGCGCGCGCCGCGGACGACCCCGCGTTCATGCAGCACTTCTTCGCGCCCGAGCTCGTGCTGAAGAACGCGAGCGCGATCAAGCTCTCGAAAGAGCAGCGCGCCGCGCTGACGAAGGACATCGGCCAAGTCACCGGCGCGACGACCGAGCTGCAGCTCTCGATGCTGGACGGCCTCGGCTCCGTCGAGGAGCTCTCCACCGCCGATCCGGTGAACGAGGATGCGCTGCTCGGCGCGATCCACGAAGTGCTGATCGCCGAGATGCGCGTCAAGGAGGCTCACATGGGCCTGCTCGTCCGCATCCGCAACCTGCTGACGCCCGCGCAGCGCGAGAGCCTGCGCAAGATCCGCGACGGAGAGAGCTGAGCGCGCCGACCGCGACCGTCCCGAAATTCGTCGCATCGCGCGCGGAATTCACGCGCCGTGCGACGCCAACGGGCGTAGCCTGACCGCGTCCGGGAGGCGGCAGCCGTGCGGCTCCCCCTCGTCACTTGGCGCACGCCCCGGGACTCCGGCTTCGCGCCGGCGCCCCGTGCCCCTCCCCGATCCGCGGCCACGCGTGGGCTCTCGGCTCTCACCCCGTGCCTGGAGATTGTTATGGCACTCACGACGACTCTCTCCGTTCAGATCCGACCCGACGCGCAGCGGCGTTACGAGGCCGCCGTTCAGCGCCTCGCCGAGACGGCCAAGAAGAAGCACGAGAAGCTGAATTGGACCGCGCACCAGACGCGCTTCGGCGAGCAGCAGCGCTTCTACTTCGTGTCGAGCGTCGACACGTTCCGCGCACTCGGCGATCGCGGCACGCTGCCCGAGCTCGCCGGTCGCGCGCTCGGCAACGACGCGCTCGCGTGGCTCGACGAGGTCGCCTCGTTCACGGTTGCGCAGCGTTTCGTCGTCTCGATCGATCGCCCCGACCTCAGCTACGCACGCAGCGAGATGCGGCCGACACCGGCACCGTTCGCGTCGGTCGCGCGCCTGCGCGTGCGGCTCGGCGCCCGCGAAGCGGCCGAAGAGCTGATCCGCAAGCTCGCCGAGGCGATCCCGAAGGTGGACGACCCGACCACGCTGATCACGCGCCAGGTGATGATCGGCAATCCCGCCGACTACACGCTGATCCGGCCGCTGCAGGGGCTCGGCGATCTCGACGCGCAGCGCCCGCCCGATCGCCTGCTCACCGAGGCGTTCGGCGCGAGCGAAGGCGGCCTCTTGTTCCGCAACGGCAGCGACGCGATCGAGCAGATCGAGCGCGAAATCGTCGCCTACCGCCCCGATCTCTCGAACCCGCCGCAGTAGCGGAATCGCCTAACAAGCACCCCGCCCGAGCGACATCGCCGCCAGGGACGATGCGTGCGGCGGCTGGCGCCTCACCCCGCGCGGCCGCCGCACCGCTGCAAACGCGGTCCGTCAATCCGTCGAGCCGGCCTTCGACACACCCTCGAGGATCTTGTCGAGCGTGATCGGGTAGTCGCGCACGCGCACGCCGGTCGCGTCGGTGATCGCGTTGGCGACCGCCGCGGCGACGCCGCAGATGCCGAGCTCGGCGACGCCCTTCGCCTTCATCGGCGACGACACGGGATCGATCTCGTCGAGGAAGATCACTTCCTGATGGGGGATGTCGGCGTGGACCGGCACCTCGTATCCGGCGAGGTCGTGATTGACGAAGAAGCCGTGGCGCTCGTCGACGACCAGCTCCTCCATCAACGCGGCCCCGACGCCCATCGTCATCGCGCCGATCACCTGGCTGCGCGCGGTCTTCGGGTTGAGGATGCGGCCCGACGCGCACACGGCGAGCATGCGCCGCACGCGAATCTCGGCGGTCGCGGCGTCGACGACCTTGCCGTCGGCAAAGACCGCGTCGGCGGCGGGGAAGCCGAGCCCCTGCGCCGCCGCTTCGCGCAACTTCATGCAGGCCGCGTAGACGCCGGCGGTGGAGCAGTTCCCTCCCCACTGCCCGCCCGATCCGGCCGAGACCGGGAAGCTCGAGTCGCCGAGGTGCACGACCACTCTCTCGAGTGGAACGCCCATCATCTCCGCGGCGGTCTGCGCGATGATCGTGTAGCTGCCGGTGCCGATGTCGGTCATGTCGGTCTCGACCGTGACGACGCCGCGCCGGTCGAGACGGACTCGCGCCGCCGAGCGCGTGACCTGGTTGCCGCGAATCGCTGCCGCGATACCGCGACCGATCAGCCAGCTTCCATCGCGGTTCGGACCCGGCCGAGGATTCCGGCCGGTCCATCCGAAGCGCTTCGCGCCGACGCGCAGGCACTGAACCAGTGAGCGGTGCGAGAAGCGCCGCTCGGGCGACTCGGGATCGACGAGCGTGTCGTTGCGAATCCGGAGCTCCACGGGATCGAGCTCGGCGTTTCGCGATCGGCGGTCAGTCAAGCCGTGCGACAGCTCGAGCAGCAGCTGCACGTGGTGCTGCTGGCGCGCACGACGCGCAGCGTGTCGCTCACGGATGCGGGAAGGCGGCTCGTCGAGGGTGCGGGCCCGGCGCTCGGACAAGCGCTCGCGGCGCTCAGCGAAGCGTCTGCCCAACCCGGCGAGGCCGTCGGCCGGCTCCGGCTCTCGGTGCCTCGTTCGGCCGTTCCGTTCGTAATAACTCCGGTTCTGCCCGCGTTCCGTGCGCGCCACCCGCGCGTCGAGGTCGAAGTCGTGATCGAAGACCGCCTCGTCGACGTCGTCGCGGAAGGCTTCGACGCGGGCGTCCGGCTGATCGAGATCATCGAACGCGACATGATCCGCGTGCGGCTCACGGATCCGTTCCGCTTCGTGGTCGTCGGCGCGCCCGATTATCTCGCGCGCCACGGGACGCCGGAACGACCCGAGGAGCTGCTCCGCCACGAGTGCATCACCTTTCGTTTACCCAGCGACGGAGCGCTCTATGCCTGGGAGCTGGAGCGGGGCCGTCGGACCTGGCGCGTGCCCGTTCGCGGCAGCGTCGTCACCAACGACGGCCTGCTGTGTGTGGCGATGGCCGAACAGGGGTTGGGACTCGCGTACGCGTTCGAGCCGAAAGTGCTGGAGCCGCTACGCGCCGGGCGTCTGCGGCGGGTGCTCGAGGCCTACTCGCCCACGGTCCCCGGCTTCTTCCTGTACTACCCGAGCCGCGCACAGCGCTCCGGTCCGCTGCGTCTCTTCATCGAAGCCGCCAAGGCCCATGCGTTGCGCTCGCTGAAGTGACGGCCGCGCGGGAGCAACGGAACCCGTTCTGGCAGCAGCCAGTCGGCGTCACTCGTCGCTCGTTTGGCGCGAAGCCATCCTCAGGGGCTCACACGAGATGAGGTTCCCCGTGCAGGAGAGACCGCGCTGCGGCTGGGCGACAACGCCGCTCGGCATCCCCTATCACGACGAAGAGTGGGGAGTGCCGGTGCACGACGACCGCCTGCTGTTCGAGTTCCTGATTCTCGAAGGCGCGCAGGCCGGCCTCAGCTGGGAGACGATCCTGCGCAAACGCGACGCGTATCGCGAAGCGTTCGACGGCTTCGACCCCGCGCGCGTCGCCCGCTTCCGGCCTGCGCGCGTCGAACGCCTGCTGCGCAACCCCGGCATCGTCCGCAATCGACTGAAGATCGAGAGCGCCGTCTCGAACGCGCGCGCGTTCCTCGCCGTGCAAGACGAGCTCGGCAGCTTCGACGCTCATCTCTGGAGCTTCGTCGGCGGCGCACCGCGCGTGAACCGCCGCCGCTCGCTGCGACAAGTCCCCGCGCGCACCCCCGAATCGGACGCGCTCAGCCGCGATCTCTCGAGGCGTGGCTTCAAGTTCGTCGGGTCGACGATCTGTTACGCCTTCATGCAAGCCGTCGGCCTGGTCAACGACCACGTGACGAGCTGCTTCCGCTACGAAGCGCTGACTGAGCAGGCACCTCGAAGCCGAAAGAAACCGCGGAAGCCGCGAAGCACCCAAGCCCGAGACAACGCGCCAGCGTGAATCCGCCGCGCCTCGAAGGCGCGGCGGATTCACTCTTCCCTAATAGTATGCGCGCGCCGCAGCAGGACACGCTGCCCGCAGCGAAGGGCGGGACCGGGGGTCTGGGAGCGGAGGGCCGGCGGACGGCAACCGGATCGCGTGGCAAATCGGTCGGGACATCAATCGATCTCCGCGACCATCTCGCTGCCCAGCCAACGCTCGCGAGAAGCTCGAAGCAGGCTCGCCCGAACGCCCGCACATCTACCCGGTCGCACGGCTACCTGAAAAAGCCCGCAGCGGAACGGAGCCCCCTCCCGCGCTGAGCGCACGCAACCAACCTCTTCTTGCCTTCCTCTTGCCGACCGCCGGCCTTGAGACGCCCGCCCCGCATCGTCATCCTTCCTCGCTTCCGACGGGAGGAACCCCATGGCAAAGCTCCTACGCGACGGCGCGTTCACCGGAGAAACCCACATTGTTACGGGCGCCGCCCAAGGCATCGGCAACGCGATCGCCTCCGCGCTCGCCGAGCACGGCGCGCAGGTCGTGCTCGTCGACCTCGACGCCGGCCGCCTGACCGAGGCCGCCGACAAGATCGCGACCGTCGGCCCGAAGCCGCTCGTCGCCCGCGCGAACGTCTCGGAAGAGCAGGACGTGGTGCGCGCCGTCGGCCTCGCGCTCGAGGCGACCGGCGTGATCAACGGCGTCGTCAACACCGCCGGCATCACGCGCGACGCGCGCATCGCGAAAAAGTCGTTCGACGATTTCAAGCTCGTGCTCGCCGTCCACGTGCACGGCACGTTCCTGTTCACGCGCGAGGTCGCCGCGCAGCACTGGGCGGTGCTGTTCAAGAACAACGGCAACCAGCCGCTCGCCGACGGCGTGAACCGTTTCATCGTGAACTTCTCGTCGGTCTCGGGCCGCAACGGCAACATCGGCCAGATCGATTACACCGCCGCGAAGGGCGCGATCGAAGGGATGACGAAGACGACCGCGCGCGAGTTCTCGGGCTACCGCGCGCGCGTGAACGCGATCGCGCCCGGACCGGTGAACACGCCGATGCTCGCGGCCGTCGGCCAGCAAGGCATCGACGCGATGGCGCGCAGCACGCTGGTCGGCCGCGTCGCGGAGCCCGCCGACATGGCGGCGGTCGTCTGCTTCCTCGCCGACCCGAAGATGAGCGGATACATCACCGGCCAGGTGATGCCGGCGAACGGCGGGCTGTACTTGGCGTAGCCGCTGCTCGCAGCGCGCTCGCGCGAGCCGCGCCCGAGCTGCTCGCATCTCGACGATCGATCTTGCCCGCTCGCCGCTCGCCGCCTAGCTCTCAGGGAGCCCCGGCGAGCGAGTGGATGCACGACTGGATCACGCTGATCGAACGCTG
>DASTOI010000283.1:0-3699 GCA_035762585.1 Myxococcota bacterium | reverse complement strand
CCGCAGCTCCCCGAGTTCGACGAGCGCGAAGAGACCTGGCGCGGCGCCGAGCCGGCGGCGGAATGACGCGATGGACGTTCGACTGCATTCCTCGAGATCCATCGCGAGCTCGATGCGCGCGGCGTCGATCACGCGTTGATCGGAGGCTTGGCGCTTTCTGCCTACGGCGCGGCCCGGGCAACCGACGATCTCGACTGAATCGCGGACGGACTCAAATCCCAGATCGTCGATGAGACCGTTCGGAGGCGGGGTTACATCGCGATCGGTCGAAGCGACAGGGCCGGGAACTACATCGCTCGCGATCCGGTCAAGGGCCGCGTCGACTTTCTTTTCGTCCGACGCGAGCTCGGAGTCGCGATTCTCCGCCGCGCACGCGATCACTCAGTGTTGGGCGATACAGTTCGGGTTGCAGACGCTTCCGACCTCATCGGACTGAAGGTCCAAGCTTACGCGAACGATCCCGCAAAGCGCTGTGGGCATCTCGCCGACGTCGAGCGGTTGCTGCGGTTCGCTGCAATCGACTACGAACGAGCTCGCGTCTACTTCCGAATGTTCGAATGCGAAGGCGATCTCGACCACTTGCTCGCAGGGTTGGAGAAGGCATGACGCGGCTCTCGAGAGAAGCGCACCCGGTCTCGATGGAGACGATCCTGAGCTTTCATCGACCAGCTGCGCGAGATGTTCGGTGAGCCCGAGGTCGACCGTACGCCATGGCGCGGCGACAAGTTCCTGATCGATTAGGGCGTCTCGACGATCTTCAGCGCGCGATTCGGGCAGTGCTTCACGGCCGCCTCGACGCGCTCACGCTGCTCGTCAGGAGGCGGGTCCGCGAGCAGCGAGGTCTGCGCGTAATCGCCCGCGCGCTCGATCACGAGGAACACCTCGGGCGCCTCGTCCATGCAGACCGCGTGGCCCTGACAGAGCTCGCGGTCGATCTCGACGCGCCAGCTCATCGCTGCGCCGCCGTGCGCCGCTCGAAGCGCAGCCGGCACGGCTCGCTCGTGCGCAGGATCAGGCTCGGCATCTCGTCCTGATAGCTCTCGGGCGGATCGACCAGCGCAAAGCGATGGCGCGCGAGCAGCGCGGTGAAGATTGCCTTCACCTGGAGCAGCGCGAACGCATTGCCGACGCACTTGCGGCGCCCGGCGCCGAACGGGATGTACGCGAAGACGTTCTCCGGAAACGTGCGCTCCGGGTCGAAGCGTTCCGCGTCGGCGTACACGTCGGGAAGCCGGTGCGCGACGTAGGGCGAGGCGACGATCACAGCGCCGGCGGGAATCGTCCGGCCGAGCACGTCGAAATCGCGCTTCACGAGCCGCATCAACGTGACCAGCGGCGGGTGGATGCGCAGCACCTCGAACACGAAGCGCTCGAGCGCGGGGAGCTCGCGCAGCGCGGTGTGCGCGAGCGCGCCGCCCGGCGCGTAGACCGAATCGATCTCGCGCACGACGCGCGCGGCGTGCTCGGGGTGGCGCGCCAGCTCGACGATCGTCCAAGTCGCAGTGTTCGAGCTCGTGTGAAAGCCGGCGAACATGATCCAGATCACCATGCCGACGATCTCGTCGTCTGTTAGGCGGCGGCCATCGAGGTAGGCCGCCTCCATGAACGACTGCAGCATGTCCGGCGAGTGCGCGCCGCTGCGACGGCGCTCGTGGATCACGCCGCTGATCAAGTCGACGAGCCGAGCGCGCGCGCGATCACGGCGCGCGAATGCGGCGTCCTGGCCGTACGGGTCGACGATCGACGCGGCCGAGACCGCGTGCTCGAGGTCCTGGTAGAGCGCGCCGAACTCGTCGGTGAGCTTCGCGCGGAAGTCGCTGCCCATCAGGCAGTGCGTCGACGTGCGCAGCACGAGCTCCTTGAGCTCGTCGTAGAAATCGCGCTCGCCGGCGTCCTCCCAGCGCGCGACCCAGTCCTCCACCTCGCCCGCGATCACCTGCGCGTAGCCCTTCATGCGATCCACGCGCAGCGCGTTCGACTGCATCTTCACCTGCTGGCGCTCGAGCTCGAGCGGCGCGCCGAACTGAATGCCCTCGCCGAACACGGGCACCATGAAGCGATAGGGCTCGGACGCGGAGAGCTGATCGTCGGGCGCGCGGAACACGGCCTCGTAGGCGGCGGGGCTGCTCAGCAGCACGTGGCGCGCGCCGCCGAGATCGAACTCCGCGATCTCGCCGCACTCGCGATACGCGCGCAGCAGGAAGCGCGCGGGGTGCCGCGTGAATTCTTCGTAATGACCGGCGCCGGGCTTCGCACCGGAGACGACCGGCCAGCTCGCGGCGTTCATCTCGGGCGCACCTTCGGGAACTCCGGGTGCCGGAAGGGCGCGCCGACGGCGAGTCGCCCCGGCAGCAGCTGGAAGACGCTGGTCGCTCTCGCCTCGGGAATCGGATTCGTCGTTTGGAACGGGCGCTTCGCATAGACGGCGTCCGCGCCGAAGAACCGCAATGACAGCGTGCGCCGGCGCTGGCCCGCGCGCGTCGCGGCGCCGCCGTGGAGCAAGGCGGGATGGAACGAGACGACGTCGCCCGGCTCGACCGCGTAGCCGACGATCTCCCACTTCTCTCGTTCGCTCTCGATGTCGGGCAAGCGCGGCAGCGAGCCGTCGCCGTAGATCGGCGCGGTGTCGTCCTGCGGATCGAAGCGCGAGCCGTCGTACAGCGGCCCGCGGTGCGAGCCGCGCACGAACTCGAGCGCGCTGTCTCGCGGCACGGCGTCGAACGAGATCCATAACACCGCGATCTGCTCGCCCTCGATCGGGAGATACGACGAGTCCTGGTGCCACGGCGTGCGCCGCGTGTCGCCACCCTCCTTCAGGAACACCTGCTCGTACATGAACCAGACGTCCGGCGCGTCCCAGAGCGCGGCCGCGAGATCGGCCGCGGGCGAGTCGTGCACGAGCTCACGATAGACGGGCTGCGCGGCGCGATTCGCGAGGTCCTGAACGAACCGCCCGCCGCCGCCCGCGTAGCTGCTCGCGCTCGGGCTCGGGTTCGCGAGGCTCCACTCGTATGCCCGCTGCGCGGCCTCGAGCGTCCGCGCATCGAGCACGCCGCGCAGACAGGCGACGCCGTCGCTCGAGAATGCAGCGCGCGCCGCCGCGAGCGCCGCGCTCACGTGAGCACGTAGTCGGCGTCGTTCACGCGGCGCGTCTGCTGCCAGTACTCGAGCAGCGTGAACGGCCAGTTCTGCGCGACGCGGCCGCTCGCGCTCTTGTACCAGCTGTTCACTTTCGCGACGCCCCACGCCATCTGCGAGTTCCCGTCGTCGATCCAGGCGTTGTAGCGGTCGTGCACCTCGCGCTTGCAATCGAGCGCACGTTTGTCGCGCTCCAGTAACAAGCGGATCGCATTCACGATGTAGTGCGTCTCGCACTCCGAGAAGTAGATGATGCTGCCGTTCACGACGATGTTGGTGTTCGGGCCGTACATGAAGAAGAAGTTCGGGAAGTTCGGCGCCACCACGCCGAGATACGCGCGCGCGTTCCCATCCCACTGCTTGTGCAGGTCGACGCCGCCGCGGCCGAGGATCTGCATCGGCGTCAGGAACTTCGAGGCTTGGAAGCCGGTCGCGAAGATGATCGCGTCGGCGGGCCGCTCGCTGCCGTCCTTCGCGACGACGCCGCTCGCAGTGATTTCGCGAATTCCCTCGGTGATCAGGCGCACGTTCGGCCGCTTCAACGCCTGACACCAGACCCCG
>DASTOI010000282.1:0-5004 GCA_035762585.1 Myxococcota bacterium | reverse complement strand
AGCGCTGGCTCATGCCCGCGATCCTGATCGGCATCGGCATCCCATTCGCCGTCTACTTCGGAGCGCAAGGAGCGACCGGGACGAACACGCTCTCCGACGGCGTCGCGATTCGGCTCGGAGATCGCGCGATTCGCGTGAACGAGGTCCAGCGCGTCGTAGACGGTCTGCGCCAGCAATACCAGCAGGCGCTCGGCGACCAATTCGAAGAATCCAGCGCGCGCGCGTTTCTCGTGAGCACGGCCGCCTCCGGCCTCATGCGCGATGCGCTGCTCGCCCACCTCGGCGAGGAGATGGGCCTCGTGGTCAGCGACGCCGAGGTGAGGGCCTTTATCCGGCGCCAGCCGTGGTCGCTGAACGAATCAGGGCAGTACGACCCGGAGCAAGTGCGGCGAGTGATTGCGGATCGACTCAAGACCTCGACCGCCGCCTTCACGCGTGGCTTGCGTGACGAGATGCTGGCGCGGAAGGCGCAGCGCTTGATCGAAGCGAGCGTCGCGGTCTCGGACGGCGAGGCGCGCGACGCGATCCGCTACGCGCAGGAGGAGGTGCGGGTGATCGCAGTGCGCCTCGACGGCACGCAGCCGCGCGCCGACCTGCAAGTGCCGGAGGATGCCGGCGCGAAGCTGATCGCGAAGGACGGCGAGCGCGTGCGCAAGGCCGTCGAGGAACGCCGCAGCGAGCTCGACACGCCGGAGCAAGTGCGCGCCCGCCACATCCTGATCGCGCTGCCAGCCGGCGCGGACGAGGCGAGCCGGGCGGCTGCGCGCGAGAAGCTGCTGGCGGCGAAGAAACGAATCGATGCTGGCGAGGACTTCGCCGCCGTCGCGCAGGAAGTCAGCGAGGACGCGGGCACCAAGAGCGCCGGCGGAGATCTCGGCTTCTTCAAGCGCGGCGCGATGGTGAAGGAGTTCGAGGACGCGGCGTTCTCGCTCGAGCCCGGCCAGCTCTCGGAGCCGGTGCAGACGCAGTTCGGCCTCCACCTGATCCGCGTCGAGGAGAAGAAGGCCGCCTCCGAGCTGCCGTACTCCGAAGCGAGCGCGCGCGTCGCGCAGGAGCTCGCGCGCATCGACGCGGCCGCCGCGGTCGCGAAGAGCGACGCCGACGCAATCGCCGCACAGGTCGACGCGGGAAAGTCGCTGGAGGACGCAACGCGCGAGAAGGGCGCAACGATCCTCCGTCCATCTCCGTTTCGGCGCCGCCTGGACGGCTTCATTCCGGAGCTGGGTATGGCGCCGGAGCTGATGAACGCGGCGTTCGCGCTCACGCCTGAGAAGCCTGCGGACGGAACGGTCTACACGCTGGGCGAGAACGTCCACGCGCTGATCCAGCTCGTCGAGAAGAAGACCCCGACCGACGCCGAGATCGAGGCTGCGCTGCCTGCCGAGCGGGAGCGCGTGCTCGGCGAGCGGCGCTCCGCGGTGGAGCAGGCGTGGCTCGAAGGGGAGCGCCAGCGGCTGGAGCGCGTTCGCTGTCTCGGCGTGGTGCCGATCGAGAAGAAGCTCGGCGAGCTGAACGCGCTCGAGCGCATGTTCTGCGGCGCGGACTTGGTGGTCGATCTGTCGGCGCTGCTGCCGCAGGAGCCGGCCGAGGCGACCAGCGCCTCCTGAAGAAAGCGACGCCCGGCTCGCAGATCCGAGCCGGGCGTCAGTTCAGGCGAGAGCTCGTCAGGCGCCGATCACGTCCTGCACGAACGCCTCGAGGCGCAGGCGGTTCTCCGAGTTCCGGAGCTTCGCCAGCGCGCGCGCCTCGAGCTGGCGCACCCGCTCGCGCGAAAGGCCGAGCTTGCCGCCGATCTCCTCGAGCGTGTGCTCACGCTCCCCCTTCAGGCCGAAGCGCCAGCGCAGGATGTTTCGCTCCCGCTCGCACAGCTGCGCGACCGAAGAGTCCGCCGCCTCCTCGAGGCGGAAGTGATCCAGGCCGTTCGCCGGCGAGATCGGATTCGGGTCGGCGACGATGTCCTTCACCTTCTTCGAATCCGTGCCGGGCACTTCCTTCTCGAGGCTGACCGGCTCGCGCACCATGCGCTGCAGCTGCTCCGCGCGCTCCTCGTCGATCTTCATCTCGTTCGCGATCTCGAGCGTGGTCGGATCGCGGCCGAGCTTCTTCTCGAGCGCGTTGTAGGCGCGGTAGTACTTGAGCAGCGTGTCGTGCACGTGGCTCGGGATGCGGATCGTGCGCGAGTGATTCTGGATCGCGCGAATCAGCGCCTGCCGAATCCACCACACCGCGTAGGTCGAGAACTTGTGGCCGCGCTGGTACTCGAATTTCTCGACGGCGCGGATCAGGCCGATGTTGCCTTCCTGGATCAGATCCTGGAAGGCGATGCCCATGTTCCGGAAGTCCTTCGCGATCGCGACGACCAGCTTCAGGTTGTGTTGAACGAAGACGTTCTTCACCTCCATCAGCCGATCCCACTCGTACTCGATCCTGCCGATCACCTGGAGGAAGGGCTGCGCCGGCATCCCGAGCTCGCGCTCGAGCACGGCGAGCTGCGCGTGCGCCTTCTCGCTCTCCGCTTTGCGACGCGCCTTGGCCGCATCGCTCAGCGCTTGTGCGCGCTTCTCGGTACTGGGAGGCGCGGCGCGGCGCAGCGCGTGCGCCACCTCGCTGCGCTTCTCGAGCAGACTGCGCCGCATGCGGCCGAGCAGGTGCATCGAGAGATCGGCTTCCTTCAGCAGCCGGATCGCGCGCTTGTTGTGCTTCTCGACCAGCGCGGCATCGCCTTCGGCGACGGCCGCCGCGCGCTTCTCGAGCAGCTGATCGGCCCTGCTGAGAATCGCGTCGACCTTGGCGCCGAGGTCCTCGCCCTCCGGCGAACCGGAGCCGAACTGCTCGCACATCTTGCCGGTCGCGCGGCCCTCGGCCTTCAGCGTGCGCCAAATGCGCACCGCTTCGAGCGCGGTCCACGGGATCGAGAGCATGCCCTCGCGGAACCCGAGCACCGACGCCTCGATCTCCTTGGCGAGGAGGACTTCCTCCTCCTTCCCGAGCGTCTTGATCTCGGCGATGTCCTTGAAGTACGAGACGAGCGCGCCGCGCTCGCCCGAGCGCTGCGACTCGCTCGTCGTGTTCGAGCGCGCCGGATTCAGCGGCACGCCGCCGACGCTGCGGACCTGCTTCACGGCCTGTGCGTCGGTCTCTTGGCCCAGCTCGTGGTCGGGCGCGATCTTGCGCCACGTCGCGCGGCGCTGCGCCGCCATCGAGAGGTCGTCTTTCACGTCCACCCCTCAGCTCCTGTTGTTAGGGCCCCACCTGCCCTGGTTGCGGTCCCGCCGCCGGCGCCTCGGCCGAGTCGCGTGCAGGCCTGTTCTTCTTCTCCATCGCAGCGTTGCCGCTTCGGGAACGCCGCGACCTCGCCAGCGGACACTCCGCCGGCAACCGGAGGTGCGAGGTCGCGTCGAGCTTCCGCTCGCTGCAGTCTCGGCAGTGCCATTTGACGCACCGCGCCGAGCTTGCAACTCCCTTCCGGACTAGCGGAATTCTCTCGACTTTTGCCCGACTGGAGGGAGTCGAGCGACGTCTCCCACCTCCGAACGGCCGCAGCGTATGACGCTTCAACGCATCTGCCAAGCACGATCAATTCGCGAAATAGTCATTTATTCACGAATAGATGATCGATATGGAGCCGAAAACGGAGGTCGGCTTTGACGCGCCGCGACAAGGAGCTGGCCCCGACGCGCTGCGTCGGGAGGGCTACGCGAAGCTCGCCTTGCGGTGGCGAATCAGCTCCATGAACTCGGAGCGCGTCTTCGAATCGGACTGGAATGAGCCCTTCAGCGAGCTCGTGATTGCGAACGCGTTCTGCTGCTCGACGCCCCGCATCATCATGCACAAGTGAATCGACTCGACGACGACCGCGACGCCCTTCGGCGCAAGCACCTTCTCGATCGTTTCCGCGATCTGCATCGTGAAGCGCTCTTGGACCTGCAGCCGCCGAGCGAACATCTCGACGAGGCGCGGGATCTTGGAGAGCCCGACGACCTTTCCGTTCGGGATGTAGGCGACGTGGGCCCGCCCGAAGAACGGCAGCAGGTGGTGCTCGCAGAGGCTGAAGAAGTCGATGTCCTTCACCAGCACCATCTCGTCGTAAGTCACGTCGAAGAGCGCGTTGTTCAGGATCGTGACCGGGTCGTCCGCGTAGCCCTTCGTCAGGAAGCGCAGCGAGCGTGCGACGCGATGGGGCGTTCGCTCGAGGCCGCCGCGCTCTGGGTCTTCGCCGAGCTCCTTCAGGATCCCGCGGACGTGTTTTTCCAGGGGATCGGAGTCGGACATCGGGAACCTCGTCGGGCGGCGGCGGAAGGCGCGCGACTGTACCTCGGCTCGGACGCGCCGGCTGATCAGTAGCTGCGCAGCAGGCCGCGCACGACGCCGCGGATCTCGACCTCGCTCGCGGGCAGCTCGAGCGGCCGGTACGCGGGATTCGCCGGCTCGAGCACCACCTTCGCGCCGCGCCGGTAGAAGCGCTTCAGCGTCGCCTCGGAGCCCCGCACGAGCGCGACCACCATTTCGCCCTTCCGGGCCTCGCTCGCGCCCTCGACCACGATGTGGTCTCCGTCCCGGATCTGCTCGTCGATCATCGAATCGCCGCGGACACGCAGCACGAACGTCTCGACGCGCTTGCGGACCATGTCGGCCGGCACCGAGAACGTCTCTGCCGTATCGAACACCTCGATCGGCGCGCCCGCCGCGACGCAGCCGAGCATCGGCAGCTCGAGCATCGGGGCGACCGGCGCCCGCTCCTCGACGGCTTCGAGCGAGCGTGAGCTGTTCGCCGCCTTCCGCACCCAGCCCTTCTCGACGAGCAGCTCGACGTGGCGGTGCACGGTCGCGACCGATGTGAGCCCGAGCTTCGCGCCGATCTCCTCGAGGCTCGGCGAGTAGCCGCGGCTCGCGACGAAATCCCGGATGCACTCGTAGACCTCGCGCTGTCTTCGCGTCAGGACCGCCATCGCCCCTCCGTTTCGCTGCAGATTCGCGGCGCAAGCTAACCGAACGCTCGCCGTC
>DASTOI010000281.1:0-2778 GCA_035762585.1 Myxococcota bacterium | reverse complement strand
GAACAAGATGGCGGCGGCAGCGGAGGCGGAAGATTACGAGGAGGCGGCGCGGCTGCGCGACCGCATCACGGCGGTCGAAGACACCGTTGCGCGCCAGCAGATTGTCTCCGAGCGCGCGCAGGACCGCGATGTGTTCGGGCTCGCGCGCCGTGCGGGCGAGGTGCAGATCCAGGTGCTGCACGTGCGCGAGGGCCGCGTGATCGGCGCCGCCGAGCACGCGTTCTCGAACGTCGAGATCCCCGACGCCGACGTGCTCGCCAGCTTCCTCGCGCAGTTCTACGCGAGCGAGGAGGTCGGCGCCGCGCCGGGCGAGGTGCTGGTCTCGACGTTGCCGAGCGACGTCGAGGCGCTCGCCGCGTGGCTCGGCGAGCGCGCAGAGCGCAGCGTCGGCGTCCGCGTGCCGCAGCGCGGAGCGCCGCGCGATCTGTGCGACCTCGCGGTGAAGAACGC
Source organism: Myxococcota bacterium (assembly GCA_035762585.1). Taxonomy (GTDB): domain Bacteria; phylum Myxococcota_A; class UBA9160; order UBA9160; family UBA6930; genus VGRF01. Next base: position 2,328 of record DASTOI010000281.1, on the reverse strand, counting down.
CGAGAGCGCGCTCGAGCGGCGCGTCGCAGAGCGCGAGACCGTCGACAGCGCGCTCGCCGACCTAAAGGAGAAGCTCGGCCTCGCGCGCCTGCCGCGCCGCATCGAGTGCTACGACGTCTCGAACCTCGCCGGCACGCTCGCGGTCGCGAGCCGCGTCGTGTTCGAGAACGGCGCCCCCGACAAGAACGCGTACCGCCGTTATCGGATTCGCGAGGCGCCTGCCGGCGACGACCTCGCGTGCATGCGCGAGGTGCTCGAGCGGCGGCTCGCGCAGCTCGAGAAGGAGCCGCTGCCCGATCTGTGGGTGCTCGACGGCGGCCGCGGCCAGCTGAAGGTCGCGACGACGCAGCTGCGCGATCGCGGCCTCGTGCACGATCACGTCGGCCTCGCGAAGGAGCGCGACGAGGAGAGCCCTTCGCCGCGCGTGAAGCGCAGCGGCGGGCTGAAGGCCGAGCGCGTGTTCCTGCCCGACCGAGTGAATCCCGTGTTGTTGCTGCCGAGCTCGCGCGGGCTGCTGCTCCTGCAGCGCATCCGCGACGAGGCGCATCGCTTCGCGATCGAGTTCCAGCGCTCGCTGCGGCGCCGCGTCGGGATGCGCTCGGTGCTGGAGGAGATCCAGGGCATCGGGCCGGGCAAGCGCCGCGCGCTGCTGCGCGAGCTGGGATCGCTGAAGCGCGTCCGAGAGGCGAGCGCCGACGAGCTCGCCGCGGTGACCGGCATCGCGCGCGCCGACGCCGAGCGCATCCACGCGTTCTTCCGCGCGCTGGAGGCGCCGATCGATGGGAGCGGGGTAAGCGAGTTCCCAGGAGTGGACGACGCGCCGCCCAGCGCGCCCGCCGAGCCCGCGCCCGAGGCCGCGAGCGAAGCGTGAGCTTCGCGTGCGTTTGCGGCGCGAGCTGCGCGCCCGTTGCCGGCGGCCCCCGCGTGGCACCGCGCTTGCTGAACCGGTCGCGCGTGGAACGCAGCGTGGAAGCGATTCAGGCAGAGCTCGTTTCGCGGGGCCTCGAGCCGGAGCTGGCGCGCCGGCTCGCGCAGGCGATCGCGAAGCGGACCGGGGTGCTCGACGGCGCGCGGTACCAGGGCGTGATTGCGGGGGTCGCGCTCGCGGTCGCCGCTCAGCGGCGGGAGCTGACGCAGCTGCGCAAGGCTGCCGACGAGCTCGGCGAGATGCAGCGCCTGCTGGGCAGCTTCACCGACGAGCTGAAGAAGCTCGACGAGGCGCTCGAGACGCTCGCCGCCTACGTCGTGCGGATGAAGAACCCGCAGCCCGCTCCGCCGTCCGGACGCGTTCTGCATTGACCGCGGTGAGCCATTGGGGTCTGACCCCAATGGCTCATCCGGGACTCCGCCGGACGCAGCCGCACGCGGGCGCCTGCGAGAATTAGGGAATCGCACGCGCGCGCGGTTCCGATCGACGCGGGACACCCCTACGTTGCGCGAGCCCCGGTCCCGCGGAGCGTGCGATGCGCGCCGGCGCGCCGTTGCTCGCGGCGGCATTCGCACTCGGCTTGGTCGTGGGGGATCGCTGGCCGGGCATCGCGAGCGTGTCGCTCGTCGCGGCGGCGCTCGCGTGCGCTGCAAGCCTCGCGCTTCGCGCGCGCCCACCGTGGCGCGCGCTCGTCGCGCTCGTCGCTACGGCCGCGGCCGGCGCCGCGCTGATGGGCTCGCGCGTTGCTCCCGCGCGCGCGTCGCTCGCGCAGCCGCGGCGCGACGCGGTGATCGAGGCGCGCGTCGCGCGGGTCGAACGATTCACGAGCGCGACTCGCCTCGAGCTCGAGCGCGCGGCTTGGGTGCTTCCCGTGACGGCGGGCCCCGCGCGCGTGCGGGCCTCGCTCCCGCCCGGAGCGCCGCCGCCGCCCGCGGGCGCTCGGGTCCGCGCCGCGCTCCGCACGCGGCCGCTTCGGCCGGGCGTCGCGAACCCGGGCGGCGCGGACCCGACGCGTGCGCCCGCGCGGGCGGGCATCGGCCGCGTCGCCGACGTGACCTCGCCAGCCCTTGTCGAGATCGTCGAGAGGCCGTCGGCGAATCCAGCGATTTTGATCGCGAATCGGCGCTCGGCGGCGAGCGCTGCGCTGCGCCGCGCTGGACGAGGCGGGGCGCTGCTCGCCGCGCTCGCGCTCGGCGACCAAGAGGGGATCCCCGAGCGCGATCGGCGCGCGTGGGCGGCGCTCGGGATCGCCCATCTGCTCTCGGTTTCGGGGCTGCACCTCGCGCTCGCGGCGGGCGCGGCCTACGCGCTGGCGGCGCGCGCGCTGCGCCGCGCGGCACGGCTCTGCGAACGCGGCGACACGCGGCGCGCGGCGCTCGCGTTCGGCGTGCTCGCCGCGG
>DASTOI010000280.1:0-2300 GCA_035762585.1 Myxococcota bacterium | reverse complement strand
AGCGGCGCGGTGTTCGGGATGAGCGCGCTCGCGGACGGCGATGCGGCGCCCGGCTCGCACTGGGTGAAGGTCGACGCGACTCGCGTGAAGACGAAGGGCGGGCTGCTGCACGAGTTCGACGCCGCGACGGGCCGGCTGCTCGCGATTCGTTGGACGAGCTCCGCGTACCCGCGGCTGCGCTTCGTGCAGAGCCAGCTCGGCGGAACGTGGCGCACCAGCGCGGTCGAGCAGTGCACGAGCGCGACCGCGTGCGCCGCCGTGTTCACGCTCGCGTACGACGGCGCGCGGCTCGTGCGCATCGACGACCGCGCCGGCCGCAGCGCGCTGTTCACGTACGACGCCGCAGGCAAGCTCGCCTCCGCGCGCGACGGGCTCGACGTCGCGAAAGGCTGGCCCGGCGAGCGCTACGCGTACGTGGGCAACTTGCTCTTCTCGATCACGAGCTCGGAAGGCGAGCGCATCGAGATCGCGAGCGACGCGCAGGGCCGCGCGCTCGAGGTGCGCGCCGTCGGCGCGGGCGATCCGACCTTCCGCTTCGCGTACGGAAGGCCGGACGCCGCCGGCGTGGCGACGACGACCGTCAGCGACCCGCTCGGCAACGCGACCACGTTCGGGATCGACGTCTCGGCGCGCGTTCTCTCGATCACGAACGCGCTCGGCGAGCGCACGCTGCTCGCGTGGAGCGGCTCGCGTCCGGCGTCACTCATGCTGCCGGACGGCTCGGTCACGCGCTGGACCTGGGCGAACGACGATCTCGCGAGCGAGACGCTGCCGTCCGGGAACGTCCGCACGTTCACTTATCAGGCCTCGGCGGTCGATCGCGAGCGGCCGCTCGAGAGGCCGCTGCTCGAGCTGAACGACTCGATCGGGTTGGTCGAGCGGCGCAGCTACGACGCGAACGGCCGGCTCGAGAGGCAGACGAACGGCGCCGGCGAGACGACCACCTTCGCGTACAACTCGGACGAATCGATCGGGCTCGTCACGCGGCCGGACGGGGTCGCGCTGTACTCCGTGGCCGTCGGCGAGCACGGCAAGGCGACGCAGCTCAGCAACGACGGCATCAGCTGGCGCACGCAGACCTTCGATGCGGTCGGGAATCTCACCGGCAGCGCGCTGCCGGCGCCGTACTCGGGCGGCGTGACGCACGCCGCGTACGACGCCGATCGCAATCTGGTCGAGATCGGCGTCGTCGATCAGCCGATCGCGCCGGCGACGCCGGCGACCGGATCGGTGCGGCTCGAGTACCGCAGCGATCATCAGGTGACGCGCGTCAGCCAACCGCTCGGCGGCGAGAGCGTGTTCGTGTACGACGCGCTGGGGCGGCTCAGCGAGCGCCGCGAGCGCGTCTCGCCGACGGCCTCGCCCGCGCCCGACGGCTGGAGCGCGACGCGCTTCGGCTACGACGCGGCGGGCCAGCTCGCGTTCCGCGAGCTCGCGAACGGCATGCGCACCGAGCACAGCTACGACGCCGCGGGCCGGGTTCGAACGCTCCGGCATCTGCTCGCCGGGGCGGCCACCATCGAGCTCTCGTTCGGCTTCGCGCGCGGGCAGCTGGTCAGCGCGGTCTCGGCCGACGGAGAGCTCGACGAGTCGTATGCGTACGACGCCGCCGGTCGCCTGCGCGAAGTGCGCCACACACTCGGCGAGAGCACGCGCTTCGCGTGGGACTCGCGCTCTCGACTCACGCAGACCGAGTTCTGGATGCCGAACGGCGTCGCGCTCGCGGCGCTCAGCGCGCGCTACGACGGCGCGGATCGGCAGCTCGAGCTCGCTGCGCTGGGTCAGACGCTCGTTGCACGGACGCTCGTCGCGGGCCGGCTGCGTACCGAGACCTACGCGAACGGGCTCACGCGCCAAACCGAGCGATCCACGAAGCGCGGGCTCGTCGCGGCGTGGGACCTGCTGCGCGGCGCGACGCGGCTCGAGCGCAGCGATCACACGCTCGGCAGCGCGCTCGGCGCCACGCTCGATGGCTCGCACACCGTGATCTCGAGCTCGGGCGAGCTGAACGCGGATCTGACGCAGGCGTACCGCTACGCCGGCGCGGCACAGCCTGCCGGAGCCGACCGGCGCCTCGCGGAGCTGATCGACCCGAGCGGTTACGCCGAGCAGCTCGCGTTCGACGCGCTCTCGAATCTCGTCGAGCGTCGATCGACGATGCAGGGCCCGTTCGGTCCGCTCCCGCTCGTCCGGTCGATCGCGTACAACGCCGAGCACAATCGCGCGCTTTCAACCGAAGTCCGCGGCTTTCTAACGACGACTTGGCGCCACGAGTACGACGCTGCCGGCTTCGAGACGTC